>JBEDKU010000240.1:0-8522 GCA_041172045.1 Verrucomicrobiota bacterium
CGATGGGGTCCATGGGTGGTTGAGTCGGGATGTAAAGGGCGGTTATTTCCGGCGGCGGGCGGCTTTCTTGGAGGCAGCTTTTTTCGCGGGTGGCTTGGCGTTCTTTTTTGCGAGTTCAGGCTTGGCCGGCGCGACTTCCGCCACTGGCTCCGGTAGCGGTTCCGGCGCGAGCGGAGTGTGGATTTCAGAGACCGGAGCGGCAACGGGAATTGCCTTGGGCGCGGGAATATTTCTCCGAATGAGCCCGGCGACCACCACCATCGCCAGCACCGCCGCAAGCAGCGGAAAGCCCGGCAGCCAGATGGCCGCAGTGCCGAAAGCGATCCATTGTGCCGCGATGCAGATGCCCGCAAAAACCAACGCGGCCACATGCCTCGAAAACGTCGCCAAGCCGCACAACGCCGTGAGCACGGCGACGACAGTCCCCAAAATCCAAAGCTCCCACTTTTTCTCCAGCCGCGGATAGGCGCGGATTTTTCCCATCCCGTCGTCGGAGGAAATCGCGGCGATGATGGCCGAGAGACTCTTCGAGAACGCTTTTGTTCCCGGTTCGGCCGCGCTGCGGTCGTCGCGCAGGATGACGGGATCGGGCGCTTGTTTGGGGAAAAGACCGTCGCCGCCGTCGATCAGCGCTTCGGCGGGAAATTGCGCGTAGGCGGACAACGGCTTGAGCGGCAGTTCGAGCCGGCCGTAGCGGTCGATCGGGACGATTGGACCGTTCGGACCGAGCCTGAGAAATTCACCCAGACGCACTTCCATGCCGGCGGGCGGGAGGTCGAACCGTTGCAACACCGTCAGCAGCGGAAACGAAAGCACCACCCGATCCTCCCAGCGGGCCATCAGAGGAAGAAATTGGCCGGGCGTCTCGGATTCCAGCACGGAGAATCCCGCGCGGGTCTTTTCCCCGCCCAGAATCACACCGGGGATAGGGATCCGGTTCACCACTGGCAGCGCCGAAGTGTCGCCATGGACCGCCGTCACCGGGATGGATGCCCGCCGGAACGCGGGCGGCATTGGCGCGGTCACCACGCCACGGGAAAGCGGCGCGGCCATCGTCAGCGCATCGAAGCGATCCAGCGATTTCTCCAAGGCAGCCAGCTCGATGGTGTCCGGCGTTTCCCACGCGAGCACGGCGGCGGTGGCGGCTTTTTTCGCGCCGAGGCGTTGGAAATTTTTGAAGACCACCGCCATGTCGATCGGCGCGGGGGGCGAGCTTTTGAAAAATCCCTCCAGATCGTCCCCGAGCGAGACGATCACCGGTGCCTGCCGCTTGTCCGGCTTCGTCTCCGAGGAAAACGCCCGTAATTTCCACGGCGAGGCGTGCGTTCCCTGCCCCGAAACGAACAGCGGGCCATTCACGAAACCGCTGGCCACCGCAGAGAAAGCCGCGCGGTCCAAGGGGGTGCCGGGGATCCATTGCCACACTCCCATCGCTGCCGCTGCCGAAACGAGCAGCACACCAAATCGACGTTTCGTAGCTGCTCCTTGCTGCCGGATCCCGGCTTTTTCCTCCGTATTGGGCGGTTCTTTGGCAATGGGTCCTGCGACAGGGATGGCGCGTTCCTGTTCGTCGCGAGCCTTGATCACCGCAGCGGCGGCTGCGGGTGGCGCGCACTCCGCCATGGAGCTTCCCAAGCTGGCGTCCTCTTCAGATTCGGGGGAGATCAGGCCCATTTCAGACGCCGCTTCCCTGGCGGCGTTTTCCATCACCGCCCTCGACTCTTCGCGGGCTCTGGCACGAAGCATCTGCAATTCCTGTTCCGAATTGAGGCGTGCTTGTTCGATAGCGGTTTTGAGTTCTTCCTGCGCTTGGGCCTTGATGGCTGCAAGTTCGGCGAGCGCCTCTTCGCGGGCCTGTTGGGCAGCGGCTTGAGCCTGTTCCTCGGCGACGCGTTTTCTCACCGCGAGGGCGCGCTCTTCCTCCTCGGCGCGGGCCAGGATTTCTGCGGCAGCTTTGGCTTGGGCGGCAGCTTCCAGTCGTGCTTGCTCCGCCGCGGCGGCCGCATTTTTTGCATCCTCCTCGGCTTTGGCACGGATCGCCGCTGATTCCTGTTCGGTTTTCCGGCGTGCTTGTTCGCTGGCTGCCTTGAGCTCATCCTGAGCTTGTGCGCGCAGGGCGGAAACCTCGGCGATCGCCTCCTGGTGGATCTTTTCAGCGGCGGCTCTGGCCTGTTCTTCCGCCAGTCGTTTCGCGGCGGCGGCGGAACGTTCTTCCTGCTCGGCCCGCTGTTTGGCCAAAGCGAGCGCCCGTTCATTCTCTTCGGCGCGTAATTTGGCGGCAGCTTCCGCTTGGGCGGCGGCTTCCAGACGGGCCTTTTCCTCCGCCCGGGCATCCAGCTCGGCTTTGGTACGGATCCGAGTGGCCTCGGATTCCGCCTCTTCCCTCGCCTTGGCCCGGATTGCCGCCATTTCCTGTTCGGAATTCTGGCGCGCTTGTTCGAGGGTGGCCTTGAGTTCCTCCTGAGCTGTCGCACGCATGGCGGCAACTTCGGAAATCGCCTCCTGGCGCGCCTTCTCAGCGGCGGCATTGGCTTGTTCCTCGGCGAGCTGTTTGGCGGTGGCAGCTTGTTCTTCGGCGAGCCGTTTGGCGTTGGCGATCGAACGTTCTTCCTCCTCGGTCCGCTGTTTGGCCAAAGCGAATGCCCGGGCGTATTCCTCGGCGCGCAATTTGGCGGCGGCTTCGGCTTGGGCGGCGGCCTCCTCCGCTTTGGCGCGGATCAGAGCGGCCTGGGACTCCGCCTCTTTGCGGGCGGCATCCGCAGCAGCCTCCGCCTCCTCGCGGGCCTTGGCCCGGATCGCTTCCATTTCGTGTTCGGTATTCCGGCGTGCTTGTTCGAGAGTGGCCTGGAGTTCCTCCTGGGCTTTCGCACGGATGGCGGCAACCTCGGTCGTCGCTTCCTGACGCGCCTGTTCGATCAATGCCTTGGCGCTTTCCGCAGCCTCGGCGAATAGGGAAGCGGCCTTGGCTTCTGCCGCAGCCTGTTCCTCGGCGAGCCGTTGTTCCGCGGCGGCAGCGCGGGCTTTTGCAGCCGCCTCGACCTTCGCTTCCTCTTCCGCCACGCGACGGTCGTTCTGAGCGCTCCTGTCAGCTGGGAAGGTGACGGCAGGTGGCGGGGTGATCCTGGCATTCTTCTCCGCCAATTGCTGATAGAGAGGGTTCGTGAGATTCTCGCCCGGGACCTGCGTGAGCTCGGAGAGCACGATGGACGGGGTCGAAAAAGGAGCTCCGAAGTCGAACGTCGGGGCGCTCTGGCCCCATGGAAAGAGCCCGAGCGGAGGGCGGATTTTCAGGAAATTTTCCCACAGGGATTTTGCGTCGTCGGTCCAGAGGAGGAAGTGTTCCAGGTCCGGGTTGACCAGGTCCGGATCGGTATCCAGAGCCGCGCCGTAAAAGCGTGCCGATTCCAGAACCATGCCGTGGTGCAGGAGGGCGTTGGCCATGCCCATGTTTTGCCCTGCCTTTCCGCGGTTTTGTTCGAAGACTGCGGTGAGCAGGCGGATGGCTTTTCGGGGCTCCTGCCTGGCAAGGGCACCGGCGGCAAATGCGATGTCGAGGTCGATGCTCGGAATGGGATCAGAATCCCAGATCAGCACGGCGGCTTCACCGTAGGCACCCTGATCGTGGAGCAGTTGAGCCCATGTCCGGCGGATATCCCAATCGGCTGGATTTTCCGCCAGCTTCGCGCGCAGTGCCTCGGTGGTGGAGGCTTCGACTTTGACCTGATTGAGCTTCGGAACCGCGATGGGAGTGGTATGTCCGTTGACATCGCGGGTGAGCTCCAAGGCTTCCAGCGGATCGCGCGTCATCCATGGCAGTTCATGGAGTTGTGGGCGGTGGCCCTGGAAATCTCCCCATAGCAATTGTTCGTCGTCAGCCCAGATGAAGAAGTGTTCGAACTCCAGATTCAGGAGCTCCGGATTGATCTCAAGGGCCGCGCCGTAGAAGCGTGCCGCTTGAAGAACCATGCCGTGGTGCAGGAGGGCGTTGGCCATGCCCATGTTTTGCGCAGCCTGGCCACGATTGTTTGCGAGAACCGCGGTGAGCAGTCGGATGGCCTTGCCGGGTTGGTCCTTGGCAAGAATGCAGGCAGCCAATGCAAGGTCCAGGGCGGTGCACGGAATCCGGTCCGCCTCCCAGATGAGCGCGGAGGCCTCGTGGATCACCCCCTGATCGTAAAGCAGGCAAGCGTTCTGCAGGCGTGTATCCCAATCCCCAGGATTTGCCTCCAAGATCTCGCGTGGAGATTCTTCTGGGGGGAGGTTGGATTTGGGAATCACGGTGAAAGTGGGCGCATGAAGGGATTACTCAAAACAACATCCGTAGCAACCGCCGGTTTCTCAAGCCTGATCGCCGGGGGAAGGCGCTATTTCCATAGCGGCAAGCCCGAGTTGGAACTTGACGCTCACGCTTGGGATTTCCGGATCGCCGCGAGGACCGGGGCAAGCGGGGCTTCAAGGGCGGTGCCGGCGGTCACCTCGCCGAGCAGCCGCGCGGCCGTGGCGATGTGCGGGCGATACCACTCGTCGCCACGGTTTTTCACGATGTTTCCATACGCTCCGAGCGCCTGCATCAGGCGTTGCGCGGCGCACTCGTGGAAAAGGGTTTCCAGCGGTCGCTCGTCGGCGATTTCCTCCCACAGCGTGAGAAGCTGCTCCCGCTCCTCGGCGGAGTGGTCGAGGTAGGGATCGAAAACCAGCGACGCCAGATCGTATTCCTGGCGTCCGCGGCGGAGGCCTTGGAAATCGATCAGCCAGACCTGGTCGTCCTTGATCATCAGATTCTGCGACTGGAAATCCCGGTGCACCAGATGCCGCGCGACCGTGCCGAGGCGCTGCGAGAGCTCGATGAACGCCTGATTTTTACGCAGTGCAGCAGCCTCCCCGTAGAGGTCCAGGAAATCCTCAACCATGTATTCGAAAAAATACTCCTGCTCCCAGCGGTAGAGCGCCGCGTCGAAGGGCGGCATCAGGTGGAACTCCTTCGCCGGCTTCGCATAAAACAACTTGTCCACCTGCTCGAACGCCGAGCGGTAAAGCGGCAGTCGCTCCGCAAACGGCCGGTCCTTCAGCGACAGCAGATCCACGTCGCCAAGATCCTCGATCAGCGCCACGCGATACCTCGCCCGGTCGTGAATGATCGCCGGCACGCGCAATTTCGCCTGTTTCAGGAACTGCGCGACCGGGATGAACTGGGCGTTGTCCTCGCGCTCCTCGGTCCAGTGCACGCCGATGAAAGGCTCATGGCCGGGGGTTTTCACCCGGACAATCGTGCGGCCCGAGGCGCCGCGTTTGATCGGTTCGAGGGTGATGCGCACGGTCGGGTCCACTCCGAGGAATTGACGCACGGTGGAAAGGATCGCTTCAGTTGGCATGGGCGGGGGAAACTAGCGTGAAAAACCACCCGTCTGCCAAGGGAAATCCCGCGGCATCACTCGTGATGGAAAAACCACAGCAACACCATCAAGCCCACGCCGATCCCCCACAACAGCCAGTTGTTGGTGAAAAAATAGGGGTAAATCATCAGCGCCAACCCGATGGATTTCGGCTGCCACAGCTCCAGCCTGCGCCCATAGGAAAACGCCCCCCAGCCGATCGTCCCGAAGACGAAGCCGGCAAGGATGTTGTAGGGATCGAGACTGAAGTTCATTTATTTAGCGCATCTTAGATAATCCCATCGAAAATACCCAGCGGAACTTTTCAGCGAAATGCGACGTGGCCCGGGCATCCCCCCCACCGCATTCATCCCCGACTTTCCGCTCAAGTCCCGGATCGGTTCCATCGATGCAACCTCCATGCACGTCCCCTCCAAAGTCCGTACGAGTCCGAACCAAATTCCGCTCACTGCAACCGGAACACGTTTGTCCCAGATGAGCATCGCAGGCCGGCGGGTGATCCCCACGCGAACACCCTGAGAACTGCTAGTCTGGAAATATCATCCAGGGCGCATGTCGGTGCCATGGAGCTTCTATGGGAATCGTTTTCCAAGGACGGAATCGACCAACATGATCCTTCTCGCGGAAGCAGCTTAAGATATCGAACGGGAAATCGGCTTCCTTGACAAATGGCCTCTGGGATGGCCTCCTTTGCTTGTAGTTATGGCAACGCCAATCGTCACTTTCGAAGAACTCGACCGGGAAAAGCGGCTTGACCGCGCCGGCGATGCGGAACGACTGCGGACCGGCGAAATCACCCCTGAAGCGCTTCAGGAGGAGAATTCCATCTTTCCTCAAGACGCGGTGTTCACTTTTGATCTGGTCAAACATTTCAAGAAGCTGTCGCGCTCACAATGAGCGATCCTCACAACCGCGCCAGCGAGGTCCGCGATTTCAGGGAAATTCTGAGTACCCCCCGTCGATGGCGAACTTCCTTTATTGGTCGGCGGGCATGCAGTGAATCTTTGGGCCTTGATTTACCAAAAGTGCATCGGGAGGCAAATGGATCAATGGCTCCCTCTTACGAGTAAGGATCTCGATTTGTTCGGCACTCTTGCTTTGCTCGAAGGAATGAAAACCCGGTTCGGCGGCGAATATCGCTTATCCGGACCACGTAGCCCGGTGGTTGGGCAACTGGTGGTGAATCTCGCGGGTGTGGACCGCCAAATCGATGTGCTTAGGGAGGTGTTCGGCCTTCGTCGGCAGGAATTAGCGAAGGAAGCTGACATTCTTGAAATCAATGTCGGCGGGAAGTCTCACGCGATCCGCGTGCTGCCGATCACGCCTCTTCTTCAAGCGAAAGTCGCCAACCTCGCCTCACTCGACCAGTCAAACCGCAATGACCTCAAGCATGTGCATTTGATGCTGCTGATCGTCCGTGAATACCTAGCGGAGAGTATTGACGCCGTCGAATCCGGCACCATTGATTCGCGACCTGTAATCGTCGAGTTGGAACTCATCCGCAGAGCGATCGCCTCACCGGAAGCCGTCAAATGCACAGTCTCCCACAAAGTCGATTTCAGCGGGATCTGGCCTCGGGAGTTGTTGGTCGGAGCGAAAGACTCGCGGCTCCAAAACTTCGTGAAGCATCAGCTTCCACCGTCCGCTTGAGGATGCATTTGCGGGGCGGTGGGAGCGCCGGGTGCCGCCCTGCGATTTCCGGGACGGATGAGAAATGGCAAGCGCAGACTCCGATTAATCGATGGGGTCAGTCGGCGGCACCAGTCCCAGATAACAGACATTGAGCCGGGAATTGCCACGCCGAATCACTGAGAAACCGAAGTGGGAGAGGACGGCTTCGAACACCGGAGAGGCGGCGCCTCTAACGTCGGCCACGCGATCCCTTCACCAAGGTCCGCCCGGCGGCGGGATTTTCCGATCTTCGCGTTTTTCCATGTGAACTTTCCAATTCCGGAGTATCCATGGAGTTCGATGATTCAGTTCAGCCACCACCGCAGCATCGCCGAGTCACTGCGCGAATACGGGCGGGGCGTCGCGGGCGGGCTGATGTTTTCCCTCCCGCTGTTATACACCATGGAAGTCTGGTGGTCGGGCTTCCTGCTACATCCCTGGCGGATCGTGATTTATGGCGCCGCCACCTTCGCATTGCTGTTGCTCTACAACCGCTTTGCAGGACTGCGCCGGGACGCGTCGATGGCGGAGGTGGCGATTGATTCCGTCGAGGAAATGGGCATTGGGATCGTCCTTGCGGCATTCATCCTCTGGCTCACCGGCAGAATCGACGCGGCCATGCCGCTACTTGAAATCCTCGGCAAGGTCTGCGTCGAAGCGATGACGGTGGCGATCGGGGTTTCCGTCGGCACCGCCCAGCTCGGCACTCCGGACGATGGTGAAGAAGGCCTCCGCGACGACACCGAGGTTGAGACAAATGCGTATCTGCCCCAAACCTCCATCGCGCTTTGCGGTGCGGTGCTTTTCGCCGCCAACGTGGCGCCCACTGACGAAATTTCAGTGATCGCCTCGGAAAGCTCGCCGTGGAAACTGGTTCTCATCGCGCTGTTCTCGGTCGGTCTGGGCAGCGTGGTCTTACATTTCGTCGGATTCCGCGGCGCGGACCGCTTTGTGCTGCGTGGCGGATTCATCGTGGCGGCCCGCGGGATTGTGACCACCTACGCAGTGAGTCTGGCCGCTTCGTGGGCGTTGTTGTGGTTCTATGGGAAACTCGATGGCGAACCATTCCAAACCTGTCTCGCCATGACCATCGTGCTCGGTTTACCCGCGGTGCTGGGCGCATCGGCCGGGCGGATGTTGATGCAAAGCGGTGAAACCCCACCCACGGGAAAATCATGAAGCCACCCGCCAACCCGACCAAAAACCCGCTCGAATGGGCGGTTTTCGCCATGAGCACCGTCCTGATCATCGCAGTGACCGCGTGTCTCGTCTGGTTTGCATTCCGCGACGAGCAGGGCCCGCCCCGGCTGGATGCGAAAACCGGATCGCCGGAAGTGCAAGCTGGCTGGATCCACATTCCGGTTAGGGTGAGCAACTCGGGCCACCAGGTTGCGGCGAACGTGCGGGTCGTCGTCAGCGGTCAATCAGGTGTGAAAATCCGCGAAGGGAGTTTTACCA
>JBEDKU010000241.1:0-4065 GCA_041172045.1 Verrucomicrobiota bacterium
CCTCCCCACAAATCATGGCAAGCACTCCCATCATCAACCTCCGCAAAGGACACGCCGTCCGCCACAACAACGAAGTTTGTCTCGTCATCGACCACGAACTCAAGACGCCTCCGCGGATGGCGTCGTATGTCCAGATGTCGATCCGCAGCGTCGCCACCAAGAAGGTGTTCAACCTGCGCATGACTTCCAACGACAGCGTCGAGGGCGTCGTGCTCGAGCGCACTCCGCACGAATATTCCTACAAGGACAGCAGCGGCTACCACTTCCTCGACCCGAACACCTACGAGGACGCCGTCGTCTATGAAGACCTGATCGAAGGCGTGAAAAACTACCTCATCGAGGGCCAGATCTACAACCTGATGGTCGCTGACGGCATTGTCGTCGCGGTGGACCTTCCGTTGTCCATGGTCATGACCGTGGCGGAATCTTCGGAAGGGGTCAAAGGCGACTCCGCCAACAACGTTTACAAACCGGCGGTGATGGAGACCGGACTCATCGTCCAGGTGCCGCTGTTCATCAACGTCGGCGAGAAGATCAACGTGAAGACGGAAGACAATTCCTACACCGGCCGCGCCAACTGAGGCGGCCGTTCAATCGATTTCCACGCCAGCGGGCGGTCCTCCGGGACCGCCCGTTTTTGTATCCCATTGATGCTCACTGGCCAAGGCCTGGAGACTATTTAAGATAAATTGATTTTCTCTTGATTCTGACCGTGTAATTTGGAAGAACCGGGCATCATGAAACCGACACTGCTGTTCACCACGCTGAGCATGATACTTGCAACATCCCCGGCGTTTGCAAAATCCGAGCTGGAAACGCTGCGTTCGCTGTGTGCCGAACAGGAGCGACAGATCCGCCAGCTGGAGGTGGAAAACTCGCGACTGCGTTCCGACACGCATGAGGAGCAAACGCCGGTGGCCCAGAAGACCGTGGCTAGCGCCGCCGACAACTCGGAATCCAGCTACACCGTCAAACCGGGCGACAGTTTTGAGAAAATCGCCGGCAAGGTCGGCACCACTCCCGAGAAGCTGGCCAAGTCCAACGGCCTGAAGGCCAGCTCCGTCATCCAGCCGGGCCAAAAACTCAAAGTCCCCGGTGCGAGCGCCCCGGCCGCGGCACCCGCCACGGTGACGGCGGCACCCGCGCGCCAGGAAAGCAGCGGCGGCAGGACTCACACGATCCAGCAGGGCGAGACCTACTCCAGCATTTCCAGGAAATACAAAATCAGCACCGCCGCCTTGGTCACCGCCAACCCGACGGTGAAGGCCACCGCGCTGCGTCCAGGACAGGTGATCAAAATCAGCGGCAGCAGCTCGTCCACCAGCATGATTTCCGCTCCGGCCGTCAAGACCCCGACTCCGGTTGCCAAAACTCTCCCACCGCCATCCGTCCCGGTTGCGGCCGCCATGGACTCGACCGAGGTGAAACAAACGCCACCCGCTCCGCCTGTCGTCAATTCCACACCACCGGAAACCACCCCCGTGCCGCCGGCCACCGCCACCACGGAGAAAAAATTCCGCCCCATCACCATCGACGGGGAGATGACCTACGGGGAATTTGCCGCCAAACACGGCACCGATGCCGAGCGGCTCAACGCCCTCAACGGACTCGATCTCACGACCGCCACCGTCCTGGCCAAAGGATCCGAACTCTACGTTCCCGCCCAGCCCTAAGCGATTCGGAATTCGGCCCCCTCCCAACGAAAAAACCCGCCCGGAGAATCGCTCCCGGCGGGTTTTGTTTTGAAAAGTCGCCTCACTGGTAGGACACCGGCAGGCCGTTGTAATACCTCACCGATTGCACGCCACCGTCGCCGTCGACCGGGCGGGAGGTCCAGTTCTGCGACGGCACCGGCGTTTCAGGGCGGCTGCGGTTGCTCGGCGCGTTGGTGATCACGACCGGAGTGCCCACATCCACCACTTCAAAAAGAATCGGAACGAATTCCTTCGGCAGACGGATGCAGCCGTGCGAGGCCGGCTCGCCAGGCTCGGGAATGATCCCGCCGTGCATGCCGACGCCATACGAAGTCAGCCGCATCCAGTAGGGCATGGGGGCCGGCACATAGACCATGCCCTCCGGCACTCTCTGGCTGGCCTTGGCGTCGCCGTCCGTCACATTGCCGAACTCGTCCTCGAACCAGCCGTAAATGTTGGAGTGCTTGTCCGCGATTTTTTCCGTGATCTTATAGGTGCCTGCCGACGTGTCGTGACCTTCCTTGCCGGTCGCCACATAGCACCAACCGATGTCGCGACCACCCCGCTTGAACTCCGCGACCTGATCGGTCAGGCTGATCCGGATCGTCACCTTGCCCCCACCGCCGTCGTCATACCACTGGTGCAGCACGCGGTCCGCTCTCCGGTGGACGACCGGATGCCGCTTATCGACCGCGCAGGATGCGGAAATCAACACGAGCGCCAGACTCGACAGGCTGATCAGGGGTAGGGAAAACAAACGCATGGAGGTCGGGAATCGAAGGGTGTGAGGGGGCGGACACGCGCCAACTGAATTGGCCGGCCAAGCGAATAGGCTCGAAACCGCTTCGGGTCAAGGCCCGGCGAGCGGCAATTCCTGCCGAAGCGTGATTCCCGGCCTTGCCTAGCGACGGATCTTCGCCTAGCTACGGCGCGCATGATCCGATTTTCGCTCTTTGGCATCCCCGTGGCAATCGAGCCATTTTTCTGGATCACCCTCGTCATCCTCGGCGGTGCATCCGGCGCGGACAATGCGGCGGAAATCCTGGACATCGGCCTGTTTGTCATCGCCGGCTTCATTTCCATCCTCGTTCACGAACTCGGCCACGCCCTCACCGCGCGGTCCTTCGGCGCCCACTCGCGGATCACGCTGCAGGCCTTCGGCGGCTACGCGGCCTACACCGGGGTCAGTCTCAGCCGCTGGCAAAGCTTCCTGGTCACCGCCGCCGGACCGGGCGTGCAAATCCTGCTCGGGCTGGCCGTCTATTTCCTGATGCGGTTTCTCCCCAATTTGAGTCCGCAGGGGGCGACCTTCCTCTACACCCTCGTGCTCATCAGTTTCTTCTGGGCCATCCTCAACCTGCTGCCGGTGGTGCCTCTCGATGGCGGGCAGATGCTCAACGCCGCCCTCGGACCGGCCCGCATCAAAATCACCCTCTGGACCAGCATCATCGTCGCCATCGTCGCGGCCCTCGCCATGTTTACCAAGACCGGGTCCGTCATCTTCCCGATCTTCCTCGGCATGTTCGCCTGGCAGGCCTTCCAAGGCCTCAAAGAGCAACGCTGAGATTTTCTACCAGAAAACCATCCGCAGCCCGGCGATCGTCGAGAACACCACGATCATCCACTCGAAGGCCACCTGCGGCACGTGCTTGAGCAGCCATTTCCCGCCGAGGATGCCCACCGCCACCGCCGGCAGCAGCTTGAGGTTCTCCATCAGACTGTCCGCCGTGATCAACGCCAGCCGCGCGTTGAGCGGCACCTTGATCAGGTTGATCAGCAGGAAAAACCGCGCGCCGATGCCGATGAGCTCCATCTTCGGCACCTTGCGCGCCATCAGATAGAGCTGGATCACCGGACCCGCCGCGTTTGCCAGCATCGTTGCGAAGCCGCCTAACACGCCCGCGCCCAGGCCGAAGCCTTGGGAGCCCGCCAAGCGGTCGAAACTCACCGCCTGCCAGCGCCGGAACACTTGCAGCGCCACCATCAGCAGCACGCAGCCGCCGATGACCCGCCGCGCGGTGATTTCCGAAATCTCGCCCAGAACCCACCAGCCTGCGGCGATTCCAAGCAAGGCCGGTCCTAGCAACTTCCACACCGGTCGCCACGAGCCGTGTTTCAAAAACGCCGGATAGGCCATCAAGTCGGCGGCGATCAGCAGCGGCAGCGCCAACCCCACCGACGCCTTCGAGCCGTAAATATCCGCCAACAAAACCACCGACACCATCGAGATCCCGCTGAACCCCGCCTTCGACAAACCGATGCACCAAGCCGCCAACAGCGCCAAAGCATAAACCGACGGATCCGAAAGCATCTCCCGGCGAACCATCGGGAGATCACCTCCCCCAGCAAGAACAAACAGCCGGCCGCGTCC
>JBEDKU010000242.1:0-2884 GCA_041172045.1 Verrucomicrobiota bacterium
TGCCACGGCGAGCGCGATCTGGTCGTGGATGACCGCCAACGGCACCGGCGGCTGATAGTCACGGAGCGCGGCGGCAAGCGCTTCCTCCGGGCTGCTAGGGCGGGTCTTCAACGAGCGGTAGAGTTTGACGGACAGGGCTTCCGCCGCGCCGGGGGTGAGCAGGTCGGGGATCGTGGCGCGGGATGCTTCGGGCAGGGTGTCCGCGAGCGCGACGCCGCGGCGCTTGGCGAGGGCGCGGATGAGTTGATAGCCCTCCTCGGGCGTGGCGGTGGGGAAAATCGGGATTTTCACGTCCACGCGGCCGGGGCGTTTGAGGTCCACTTCGACCAAGTCCGGGCGGCTGGTGGCGAGCGCCCACAGGATGCGGCCGCGGTTGCGGGAGTCGCTCATGCGCTCCGCCATCATGCCATAAACGCGGCCGGAAACACCAGAGTCCCCGGAGTCCGCGTTTCGGCGGCCGAGCGCTTGGTCCGCCTCGTCCACGAAGACGATGCAGCGGCCGAGCGCGTCGAGCAGCCGGAAGATTTTCTCCAGGTTGCTCTCGGTGCTGCCGACCCATTTGTCGCGGAAATTTTTCATTTTCACCACCGGCACGCCCGCTTCGCCGGCGAGGCACTCGACCATGAAGGTCTTGCCGGTGCCGACCGGGCCGCAGAACAGGTAGCCCATCGGCAGGGCTGCCAGGTCGCCCGCGCGCCAGAGGGCGATGTCCTGCCGGAGCCATGCCTTGATCGCTTCCTGGCCGTGGAGGTCGTCGAGCGTGCGGTCCGGCTTGATGAACTCGATGAGGCCTTGCGCGTCCTTTTCGACGAGTTCCTTTTTGAGCACGACGAGGTCCTGCGGTGTGAGTTCCTTGCCGTGGTGCTGGCGGGTTTGCAGCAGCGTTTCGATGGAGCCGAGCGTCGCCCCGGCCAGAGCGGCGGCGGGTTCGCTGAATCCTGACGGATAGGGCTTGAGGGGCAGAGGATAGACGAGGTTGAGGAAGTCGAGCGCCGGGACCAGTTCCGCTTGGGTCGGCAGGGAAACGGCGATGCACGCGGCCTGCGGGTTGCGCGAGACGAGCGGGTGGAGGTCGTTGAGATTTTCGGTGAGGAGGAAGGTGGTGCAATGCTGCTCCGCGATGGAGGTGTCCGCGGCCCAGTCGCGCAACTGGCTGGCGATGGCGCTAAGTTCGTAGTTCGCGCCACCGGCGGAGGGCGGGACGATGAGACCTGCGTTTTTCACGATCACGGCGACACGCGTGGCCTTGTCCGGCTTGAGGCGGGCGAGATTCGCGCAGAACCGCAGATAGTGGGTGAGCACGTAGATGGCCTCGCGCGGGGCTTTCGCCGACGTGACTTCCTTGGCGGCGGGCGGCCATTCGGCGAAGCGGTCGCCGCCTTTTTCCACGCGGATGCCGTTGCCGAGGTCGTAGCTGATGACGACGTCGAAACTCCCCAGCAGCCTCTCGCGGAGGAATACGTCGAGCGAGACGATCCTAGGTGCAGCGCCGGAAACCGGGAGCAGCACGCGATCCTCCACGTTGCCATGGAGGATGAACTGGGCGCAGGCTCCGGATTCGTAGAGATCGATGACTTCGGAAGCCCAGGGCGGAAGGGCAGGTGCGTTGGCGGTGCTCATGGGAGGAGTGGGTCGGCAGCGTTTTGTCAGAAGCCTGTTGGGACGACCAGCGGAAAGCATTCGGCTGGATTGTCTGAAATGTCCCACCTTTTGACGAATCCCTGCTGGGTGGAGTGTTTTCACCCTCGCAATCGCCCCTTGACCCGGACGGCTCGGCCATTTACCTAAGCCGCCGTATGGGATTTGACACACTTGGGCTCTCCGCAGCCGTTCTGGAAGCCATTGAGGAGTCCGGTTATACCACGCCTACGCCGATCCAGGCACAGGCGATTCCGCTCATCCTCGAAGGTCGCGACCTCATCGGCGCCTCCCAGACAGGCACGGGCAAGACCGCCGCGTTTGCACTTCCCAGCCTTTCGAAGATCGAAAAACTCGGCAAACCGCAGATTCTCGTGCTCGAACCCACCCGCGAACTCGCCCACCAGGTCGCCGAGCAATTTGAAAAATACGGCAAGCACACCGGCCTGAAGGTCGCGTTGCTCTATGGTGGCGTCGGCCTCGGCACCCAGTCCGAGCAACTCGCCGCCGGTGCCGACATCGTCGTCGCCACTCCCGGCCGTCTCGTCGATCACTTCTACCGCACTTCCATGCGTTTCGGCGAAATCAAGGTGCTCATCCTCGACGAGGTGGACCGCATGCTTGACATGGGATTCCTCCCGCAGGTCCGGAAAATCGTCAATCTCTGTCCGTGGGAAGGCCGTCAGACGCTTTTCTTCTCCGCCACGATGCCGCCGGCGATCCAGACTTTCGCCCAATGGTGCCTCACCGATCCGGTCAGCATCGAGATCGCCCGCACTTCCATCCCGACGAGCGTCACCCACGCGTTCTATCCGGTCGCCATGGACCAGCGCGACGAGCTGCTGCTGGAGCTTCTCAAGCAAACCGACTACCACTCGGTGATGATTTTCACCCGCACCCGCAAGGAAGCGGACCAGCTCACCTCGCTGATCAAATCCACCGGCCAGCCGAAAGTCGCCGCCATGCACTCGGACATCAATCAGGTGGACCGCATGAAGGCGCTCGCCGGGTTCAAGGCCGGTGACTACGAAATCCTCGTCGCCACCGACGTCGCCGCCCGCGGGATCGACATCTCCGGCGTTTCCCACGTCATCAACTACCGCGTCCCGGAAAACGCCGAGGACTACGTCCACCGCATCGGCCGCACCGGTCGTGCCGAGGCTGAGGGTGATGCTTTCACCATCCTCACCGCCGACGAGCTCGATTACGCCAAGTCCGTGGAAATCTTCATCGACCAGACCATCCC
>JBEDKU010000243.1:0-3424 GCA_041172045.1 Verrucomicrobiota bacterium
GTCCCGATTTTCTGCGAGAGCGGTGAGGACCGCGCGGTTCGTCTTTTGTCGCGCCGCATCCGGCCACCAGCCGTCGGGCAGTGTGGTTTGCCCGATGATGCCGGACGCCGCGTCGATCCGGCGGCGGGCTTCGGTCAGGCGGGCGAGCATCTCCGCATCGGACTTTGCCTCGACGACGAGGCCGAGCGATTTCCCGCTGTAAGCCGGGAAGGCCTTCTGGACTTGCTCGAAGGTTTCCATCGCCTCGCTGTAGCGCGGGCGCATGATCGCGGAGCTGAATTCGGCGCGTGGCATTCCGTGGATCAGCAAAATGGCGATGGCGGCGAGTGAGAGGCTGCCCGTGATCGCCCACGACAGTTTGCCGCGCGGCAGGATTTTTCCGGAGCCGCGCGCCGGTTCACGGTCGACTCCGAATTTCGCGACGAACGGCAGATAGGCCACCAGCATCAGGATGGCCGCCGCGCTGAGCCCGATGGCGACGATGCTGCCTAACTGCGCCATGCCCGGCAGTCCGCCGAGGTTCAGGGCGAGGAAAACCACCGTCGTGGTGAGTGCTCCGAATGCCACCGGCTTGCCACAGGCCTGGAGCAGCGCCTTGCGGTCGTGCCCGGCGACTTTTGCTTCCTGACAGATCACCAGGCCATAGTCGACGGCGAGTCCGATGAGGATTTCGATCGAACTCAGCGCCATGATGCTGAGCTCGCCATACAGCCAGCCGGCGACGCCGAGCGCGACGGCGAAGACGAGGATCAGGATTCCCGTCAAGCCCAGCAGCAGGCTGAAGCGCCGCTGCATCCACCAGAAAAGCAGGCCGATCAGCCCGAGTGTGATGCCGATGGAGCCGCTCAAATCCTTCTCCATCGCAGTGCCGATTTCCGAGGAAAACGCAGGCTCGCCGGTGAAGCGGACTTTGAGTCCGCCGCCATCCGTCGCTTGCCAGTCGGTCACGGATTTCCGGAGTTCCTTCAACCACAGCTCCGCCTCGCGATAGCTCTTCATCGGAGTCTGGGCATCGACGAATAACAGATGCGTGCGACCGTCCCCGCTCTCGAAGGCCTCGCCGCCCTGGCCGGATGAATTCATCAGCGCGCTGACCGCCGGGTGGTTGAGAAAGCCGAACGGGTCATGGGCGAGCATGACCATGTCGATGCCCTCCATCGACGTCGCGACCTTGGCGAGCGCGGTTTTCACCGTGGCTTCGGAATTGGCCGGGGCGAGCCGATCGGCCTGGGCGCGGGTCGCCGCCGGATCGCCGTTGAGCCAGACGTAGGCGAGCAATTCGGCGATGCCCGCCGGTTCCTCGTTCCAGCGCGGTTTCCAGCGGGCTTGTTTCACCACCCGCTGTTGTTCGAGCGATTTCCCCAAGGATTGCGCGGCGTCGGCCAGCGTGCCCGCGTCATCCTCGCCGCCTTCGATGACGAGGATCAGTTCGTCATTGCGGGAAAACGCCTCGTGGAAGGCCTTGAGCCCCTTCACTTCCGGCAGTTCGCCGGGCAGCATCGACAGGATGTCGGTGTCGAAGCGCAGCCGGGTCAGCCCGAAAGACGCGAAAAGAATCGCGGCGACGAGGATGAAGGGGACTGCCAAGCGGCGCAACATGCCCGGACTCAAGCGGGAATGCGCGGCTGCCGCAATGCACGAAAACCAGCGGGCTCGGGTTTTCCCGCTTCACGGGAAAGCATTTGGAATGACCGTTTGCTATGCGGTCGGGGTCGCCTAGCTTTGGAGTGGAACAATCGATTTATGGCGGGATTGGAAATAGATCGAATCAATGTTGTCCGTCCCCCGTCTCTCACTTGCTAGAAGAAACTCAGAAACCAAAACTATGAATTTACGATATTTCACCATGATCAGCTCGTTCTCCGCGCTCGCGGTTGGAGGCGCGTTGCTCACGCCCACGCGGGCAAATGCTGCGGAACAAGGGGTGGAGGAACTGACCCGTGGCCCCGTGCACGAGGCGTTCGCGGCCACTGTTAGTTTTGATCCGGAACCGGGGATGTTCGTAAGAACCGCTCCACCGGGGATGATCGAGGAAATTCCGCCGGAACAGCGCTTGGAAGGCGACAATGTCTCCTGGATCCCGGGTTACTGGGGGTGGGACGAAGAGCAAAACGATTTCATCTGGATCAGCGGCGTGTGGCGGAACCTGCCGCCCGACCGCCAGTGGGTGCCGGGTTACTGGGGGGAAGCGGAAAGCCAATGGCAGTGGACCTCCGGCTACTGGGCGGACGAGGCTGCGGAAGAGGTCGCCTACCTGCCGAAGCCGCCTAAATCGATCGAATCCGGCCCCAATGTGGAGGCTCCCTCGCGCAACCACATCTGGATTTCCGGAACCTGGATCGACCGGGACGACGACTACGCCTGGAGACCCGGCTACTGGGAACCGGGCCAGGAGAACTGGACTTGGATTCCCGCGCACTATCAGTGGACCCGCCGCGGTTATATTTTCATCGACGGTTACTGGGACCACGATGTCGCCAGCCGTGGCGTGGTGTTCGCACCGGTGCGTTTTCAACGCGAATACTATGAGCGACCGAATTTCTCCTACACACCCCTGATGGTCATCAGCCTGAACGTGTTCGCCAACCACCTCTTCGTCCGACCGAACTACGGGCATTATTACTTCGGCGACTATTATGAGCCGAAATATCGCAACGAGGGGTATTATTCCTCGATTTCCTATCGGACCGGACGCAACGGCTATGATCCGATCTACGCGCAGAGTCGCTGGCAACATCGCGATGATCGTGATTGGGAGCAAAACCGCCGTGAAAACTTCGATTACTATCGTGACAACCGGGACGCCCGCCCGCCGCAAACTTGGGCAGCCATGCAGTCCCGTCCTACGGAACGGCGTGGTGGACAGCGCGACAACTATCAGCTCGCCGCACCGCTCAATCAGTATGTATCGAGTCCGAAAAGCGGCCAGCGTTTCGCGGCCGTAACTCCGGAGAACCGCTCCAGGATCGTGGAGCAGCGCAAGCAGGTGCGTGAGTTCAGCAAGGAGCGTCAGCAGTTGGAAAATCGCCCCAATCCCCAGGCTACGCCAGGTGTGGAAAAGGCCCTCAGGGTTAACCGCGAGAAACTCGCAAAATCGCCGGTGATGGCGAAGCGCGCCGAGCAGTTGTCAGGTCGCGACGCACCGCCGAAGCGCCTCGAACCGAAGGCCTCCGCAGTCCGCAATGGAAAAGGCCCCGCACAGAATGGAGCCGCCGGGAAAAATGCCGACGGTGCCAACCAAGCCCGCCAGCTCAATCAGGACCCACGCGGCGAGAACCCGCGGGCTGGAGAAAACCGCGGGAAAAATGCCGGCCCCGCCACCAAGCCTAACGAAAATCCGGCGGGTCGCGCCGCGCAGGCAGCTGACTCCAAAATGCAACGGAAGGACGGAACTGATCCGAAATCTGCGGTTCCACCCCAAGGT
>JBEDKU010000244.1:0-3290 GCA_041172045.1 Verrucomicrobiota bacterium
GATTGGGAGCGTGTGGAGGATGATCGGCGACCGAGACTATCGATCAGGAGCTGCGTTTCAACGCCGGATCATGCCCGGTCATCCGCCCTCATACGGCAATCCTTATTGTCAGCCGTCGTGGGATTCTAAAGGATCACTTCGTCCGAAGCTGCAAAGCGGCAAGATACCGGGAGGAATGACAAAGATCCGCAATGCTAGCTGGAAAGTGACCGGTGGCTGACCGGATAGATTGTCGGGTGCTCCCCATCAAAACCGAAACGCCACAAACCATGTTGTCATGAAGAAGATCAAAACATTCAATGTCGTGCTCTGCGGCCCCGGTGACGTCGCCAAGGAGATCGCGATCGCCCGCAAAGTGATTGAGGAGTGGAACCAACGGAATTGGGAGGGTTTGAACTGCGGGCTCAAGGACAAGCATTGGGATACCGATGTTGCTCCCTCGATGGACGCTCGCGGTCAGGCCATCATCAACCGGGATATGATCGACTCCGCCGACCTGATCGTAGCCATCTTTTGGCGACGCATCGGCACGCCCACAGGACTTCACGACTCCGGCACCGTAGAGGAGATCACTCGTGCGCAGGCGCGGGACATCCCGGTGATGCTGTATTTCTCAGACATTGAAGACACCAGGCCGATTCAGGATTCTGATCAGTGGGATATGCTCCAAGCCTTCCGGGCGAGAGCACTCGTTTCAGGCCTGCCGCGAACTTTCCGCAGCCGCGACGACTTTCGGAAACGATTAGGCGACCACCTTCACATGAAGATCGTCGAACTCCTGGCACAGAAGCCAAAGTCGAAGTCGAAGAAGCCAAAGCCTTCCATCCAGCAAACCGCGACCGGAACCGCCAACGTGCAACTGGCGGGCGACGGTAACACCGTGAACGTGAAAGTGCCCAGGGACTCGCGCGGAAAGTCCGCACGGGATCTTCCTGGAACTATCGGGGCAGAGCCGAACATGCGGACTTACGCAAAGTATCTGGTGGACAAATACATCGAATGCCGAATCGAGGGAGAGAAACGGATCCAGCAGTATGATCGCCCCTTCGCTCCTGGTTCAGCCCATGGTATTCTTGGGAAAGGATTCGGTGTCACCAACAGCGTTTTTCAGATCGCTCAATCCCGATTTGAGGAATGGGTGGCGTCTGCCCAAAACAAAATTCGCCGCACAGTGTTCGCGAAGAACATCGGCCACGACATCTTCCACTCGTGGGAGGAGCATCTACGCCAGCGCGGCATCCACTAGAACTAGCTCCTAGATCACCGCGTTGCATGAGCGCCCACCTCTCAAACTCCCTCGTCCTCGACGGCTACCGCTTGATCCGTTTCCTCGGCCAGGGTGGCTTCGGTGAGGTCTGGTTGTGTCGTTCCGAGTCGATGGGAGACTACCGGGCGCTCAAGTTCATTCCGACCAGCCAGGCGGACCGGCTGGAAAAGGAATACGAGGCGCTGCTTCATTTCCGGAAGGCTGCGGCCCTGCTGCGCTCGCCTCATCTGGTGTCGATCGAGCACGTGGGTCATAACGACGCGGGTCTCTACTACGTGATGCCACTGGCGGACGGCAGCGGGGCGGCGGATCCGTTGGACCCGGCGTGGGTGCCGGTGAGTCTGACGACGATGATCCATGAGCGGTCCGAAATGCCGACGTGGTTCTCCAGCCAGGAAATCATCGCGCTGATCCACCCGGTTCTTGAAGCCTTGCAAACGCTGTCGGACGCCGGACTCGTCCACCGCGACGTGAAGCCGGAGAACATCCTCCTCTTCAACGGACATCCCTGCTTGGGCGACATCAGCCTACTCGGCCTGGACGCGTCCATCATCACTCGGCGTGGCACGCCTGGATACAGCACGCCATCGTGGTACGTCGGCGGCCACCCGGACATGTACGGCGTCGCGGCCACCTTGTTCACCCTGCTCACCGGCAACTTGCCCGACCGGATGGGTCGTGCGGCCTTCCTCTGGCCGCCGCAGGGCGAGTCGTCGCTGTCGGCTGAGGAACGGACTGAGTGGAAACGGCTTCATGGCGTGATCCGCCGGGCGACGGAGGATAAGGTTGCTGAGCGCTTCGTTGACTTCAGGACGATGGCCAGTGCGCTTCGCTCGGAACCGTCGCCTGGGGAGCCAGTGTTCAGTCCGACGCGACCGTCGCGTGAACCAGCTCTCACGAGACCGAAAATCGCCGACTTGGTGTTGTCATTGGTTTTGGTTGGGTGTGTGGGTGGCTGCTGGCTGGTAACGCGGGCGAAACCTGATCTGCGCCCGGAGCCTCTTGCGCCCTCCGCTGCCAATGCTCCAGCCGTCTCAGCACCGGTAATCACGCCGAGACCTGCCGATGCGCCACCACCGACCGAGGTGCCCGCCAAGCGGAAATTCAAAATGGTGGATGCTCGCGGACGCTTCGAATCACTGCGGGACAAAATCATCATTCAGCTCGGGGTCGTCATCTCACCGCGTTCGACCGGTAAAAAGACCCCATTACGCCTCGATCCTACCGCTTACGCGAGAAGTTCGGACGTTATCAGGTCGTTCAAGACCAGAGATTACTCCGCTTGTCTGGAAGCATTGGATACCATGCATACCGCCGATGGAATCTCGACCCCTGAGCCGGAGGCCGTGCTCTTCCGCAGTTTGTTACTGAACAAATTGGGACGCAACGATGAGGCGGAGCAGGAACTCGTCAAGCTGGACCACCTCGCTACCGAACCATCGGCGGATGACGGCGAATCCATGGAAAGACTGCGGACCAGATTGGTGCTCTGGGAAGCGCTGGGCGGCTATGACGAGGGCGCTCGTCAGGCAACGAAGACTCTATCCATCGTTCTCGGCAATCCCACTGGCTGGAAAGCGGGGACTCTTGAGCAGGTGTACCAGATGAGGGCAAGGATGCTCGTCCTATCCGGTGACTACGCGGCAGCACTCGCCGATGAAAAATCCGCCCTTGCCTTGCCGCTGTCCAGCACGAGATCGGGGACCTCACGAGCGGTTCTGCATGACACAGAAGCCCAAGCTCGGCAATCCCACCTCAACACGATGGTCATGCAGTGGGAGTTGCTGGAGCAGGAGTTTCCGGAATACGCTGCCTATCTGGAGAGCAACGGATCACCCGAACCCCAGCCGGATCGGAGAGATCTTCGCGACGTGGATTGAGCGTGCCTCCGGGCGATACGGCCCACCCGCAGCCCGTCCCGAAAAATAATTTCACTTTCCGGGGGAGATTTCCCGCGTGGCTCCGAATGAGAGGTCAGACGCGGGTCAGCGTCTTCAACCAGCCTTCCGGATTGGATGTGGAT
>JBEDKU010000245.1:0-3130 GCA_041172045.1 Verrucomicrobiota bacterium
CCTTGGGAAGATTGAAATGGGGTTGCGCTCCCTTTCCGTCGCGGCGGGTCCGTCCCTGGGGCGTCAGCCACAACCACCCCCCGAGGCAGGGCAAAAGCCCCGCGCCAGAGGCGGAAATTGCCTGTTAGCCATGTTCATCACAAATTTGACCACGTTCGTCCCAAAAAGCTAGAACCGGCGGGATTTTTGCTCATCAACCACGGTGCTGGCTCGTACCGGGATTTCCCCGGTCCACGGACTGCGCTCCAATCAACATCGAAAAACATCACTTCACTCCAATCATGAAAACATCACCCATGAATCGTTCCCGCGGAGCCGCCTGGCTCGCACTCGCCCTTGGACTCGCCGCCGTCGGCGGCACGGCCCAGGCCGCCGTCATTTATAGCAGCGCCCCGGGCGTCACAGGCTCGGGCGGCGGCTGGGGAGAAATTCCGCTCACTTCTGGATCGGGGGCAATTGTTTATTTAAGTCCAGGCCTTACCGAATATTACGAAGATTTTGAAGGTAACCCCCAAACGAATTATATGTTCCCGTCTTGGGCATCCCTCTATGTGCTTTCCGGAGCTACCAGACAAGCGAGTCTGAATGAAGTGATCGGCAGTTCAACATCAGGTTGGAATTCAGAAACTTACCTGAACAATGGCACGTCCTATGTCGGAATCTCCTTCGACAACGGCGGAACCACCAACTACGGCTGGGTCCAGGTCACTGCCTCGGGTTTGGGTAATTATGACAGCTACCTGAGTTTCACCGTCAACGCCTACGCCTACGACAACACCGGCGCTTCGATCAAGGCGGGTGCGACCACCGCCGCACCCGCCGGCGGCGGCACCTCCGCCGTGCCGGAAGCCTCCACCAGCCTGGGCCTGCTCGCGCTGGGGGCCGGTGGCCTCCTCACCCGCCGCCGCCTGAAGCGCAAGGCGTAAGCGGTCTGGCAGATTCATGGCACACTGGAAGAGGCGGTCGCTTGGCCGCCTCTTCTGATGGAGCGGCGGCCTTACTGTCGTCTCTTTCTCTTCCACCGCCCGAAGTGAGTACAATAAGGTCCCCACTCGAATGGTACGTAATTAAGCAAGTTGTCGTGTCTAAAGGTCCAAGGTATAAATGTCG
Source organism: Verrucomicrobiota bacterium (assembly GCA_041172045.1). Classification (GTDB taxonomy): domain Bacteria; phylum Verrucomicrobiota; class Verrucomicrobiia; order Verrucomicrobiales; family Akkermansiaceae; genus Luteolibacter. The sequence continues at coordinate 1,111 of JBEDKU010000245.1, forward strand.
AAAGTCCGATTCGCCTAACGCTCGAAATCATTGGCTCCCAGGGAATCGACCGACTTTTGACGTTCGACTTTTAGACCTGCGACACTCCTGAGACGAGGTAGCCGCGCCAATCGAAATCGGCCTTAATTACGTGCCATTCGTCCCCACTCCTTACCGCAGAATGCGCAGAAAGATCCCCGTCCAAATCCCCGGAAATCACCTGTTAGCCACGTTCGTCACAAATTTGACCACGTTCGTCCCATTTTCCTCGAAACGGCGGGATTTTTGCTCTTCCCCGGTGCTGATCGCTCGCGGGGTGAATTGCCACGCCGCAGGTTGCATCTTAACCTAAAAAATCAGTTAGACTCCACCTGCCAAATCATACAAACAAAATGAAATTCCTTAATCAAATCCTGTTGAGTGGCCTCGCCGCGGTGTTCGTCACCAGCACGGCCCAAGCCACGATCACCATCAACGGTGTCAACTACATCTCGCCGGTTTCCGCCACGACCGCCGGCCTGGGGTCTTTCGGTGACGCCTATGCATTCCAAACCAGTGCATTGTGGAATGGCTCCGGCATCGATGCCGAAACCGGTTTCGCAACCGCTCCACAGGATGCAGCCGATGGATTTTCGGCATACGCTGGCAGTTACTACCTCATGTTCGACCTCGGTAGCGCGGTGTCATTGGATTCATTCCACATTTGGTCCCGTTCGATTGGTTCGGTGGATCTCAATGGCTACGTCTTTAATGCCGGAGCGGGAGGCATTCGCAACTTCACCATCAGCACGTCAACGTCGAACCAGGTAACGACAACGCAGGGTGTGGAAGGATATGTTTTCAACGACCCGGTGAGTTCGTTGCGCGTGACCGATCTGCCGGATGTGGCGCTTCTCGGTAACAATCCGTCCAGCTATGCCGGGCAATCGTTCGATCTCACCGGGACTGCCCGCTATGTCATGATCTCGAACGGTGATGCGTCGCTAAATAGCTGGTATACGCATCGGAACGCAAGAGAATCATTCTCGATCAACGAGGTTCAATTCACCACCTCCGCCGTCCCCGAGCCGTCCAGCCAGCTGGCGCTGCTGGCGCTGGGCTCCGCCGGGGTCCTCACCCGCCGCCGGATCAAGCGCAAGGCATCAGCGGTCTGACGTCTTCATGGCAACTTGGAAGAGGCGAAGTCATGGCCGTGCCTCGGCCGAAGCGGGTCGTCCTCGCCCGCCTCAACGGGGTCGGCGAACTCCACTGGGGCGGCTATTCCCGGAAGTCCTGGAACCCGACGCATCCTCAACTTCTAATCTACCTCATTTTCCCCCAACTCCAGCCGTGTCTTGCTATCCGATAAAAACGCGATCCCGCCGATCCCGACGTTCCCGCGGGATGTATGACTACGATTCCGTCGTCCGGCACATGAAACGCAGGCGCCGGTTCATGCTGGGCCAGGTCTTCCTGGTGCTGCTGCTGGCGGTCGCTGCCATCCTGATCTATGCCGGATATCGGAAATAGGATCGTTGAGGCCAAGGTCGTAAAACCTCCATCGTCCCCCTCGGTGTCGCCGCGCGGGCCCATGCGGCGGGGCTGTCCGGCCGCCGAAGAGGGGACAATAAGGTCCCGGCTCCTTGACGAAGAGGGGCAAAAAGTTCCCCGTCCAAGTCCCCGGAAATTACCTGTTAGCCGGGTTCGTCACAAAATACGACACGTTCGTCCCATTTTCCTCGAACCGGCGGGATTTGTGCTGATACACGACCGTGCTGGCTCGTGGCGGGATTCACCCGGTCAACGATCTGCCTTTTAAGCCACCAACTGAAATATACTTGAATCAATTGTCAGAATGAAACCAATCACTTCGCTATTCCTTCTCGCCGCACTGGCCCTGCCGGCCACAGCTACCGTCGTCATTGATTACGTCCCAGTCGGCAATGCCGGCAACGCGGCGGATACCACCGGCTACGGCGCGGTTTCCTACGCCTACCAGATGGGCAAGTATGAGGTGACCAACGCCCAGTATGCGGAGTTCCTCAACGCCAAGGGTCAGTCG
>JBEDKU010000246.1:0-7786 GCA_041172045.1 Verrucomicrobiota bacterium
ATTCTCAACAGCACGGCCAACGGCTTCGATGTCGGCGCGTTCACCAATAGCGGCGCAGCGGTCTCCTTTGGCGGAACCGTTGAATTGCAGCGGCAGACAAGAATCGGCGGCGCTGGCGGCATCACCCTCACAGGAACCATCACCGGTGGCGGGTTCAATCTCATCAAGGATAGCGTCAGCACCCTGACTCTTTCCAACAGCGGAACGGTTGCGCTGGGTGCCTTGCAGTCCAATCGCGGAACCATCCAAGTGGATCCCGGAACGACGCTCAATGTCACCAGCATCGACATCGGAATCGGCAATAGCGTCGGTGCCGGTCTGACCCTGAACGGAGGATCCGTCACTTCTTCCGGCACCAGCAGGTTCGGGCAGGGTGCTGGCACAGCCAGCGGCACGCTTACCCTCAACAGCGGAACGCTAACCGTGCCAGCCCTGACGAAAGGCTCCTTGACGTTTAACGCCAATTTCAACGGCGGCACTCTCAAGGCGAAATCCGCAAGCAGCAGCTTCCTGACCGCCACCGCCGCCAACGTGAAGGACGGAGGCGCGATCATCGACAGCAATTCCTTCGATATCACCATCCCGCAGGCGCTGTTGCGTTTCACCGGAGCCACCACGGACAAGCTGACCAAGAACGGCAACGGCTTTCTGACCCTTTCCGGCACGAACACCTATGGCGGCGGCACCGATGTCACCGCCGGCGGAGTGACCTACCTGAATACCAACGCGAAGCCAACTGCCGGAACCACCACCGTGGCAACCAACGCCACCCTGGGACTCGGCGTCGCCACCACCGGGACGTTCTTCACCTCCACCGACGTCGATTCGCTCTTCGCCGGCACCCTGGCCGGTGTGACGAACAGCGCCACCTCCAATGTCGGCATCGACACTGCGGCAGCGAGTTTCACTTATTCCTCGTCGATCCCAGCCAATACCAAAGGCTTGGTCAAACTCGGGGCGAACACCCTCACGCTCAACGGCACCAACGCCTACACCGGCGGAACCTCGGTTAACGGCGGCACGCTGATCCTCCTCGGCGATCAAAGCGCCGCTACGGGGGGGATATCGGGCACAAGCACCGTGCAGACGACCATCAGCATCGGTAGCGCCGCACAAACATCCGTCACCACGGCGGCGGTTGCTTCCGGGAAAACGGTTTCATTCGGAAACTCGGGTGGATTCGTCTTCCAGTATCTCAACGTCTCCGGCGCGAGCGGATTCCCGACCACCGTCACGAACAACGGTTCCATGTCGCTTGGTCGCTTCGGAGAGGTCAACATCAACGCCTATGGAAACTGGATCCAGAACGGCGACTTGACCATCCAGCCCAATGGCGGCACCTACGCCGATTTCCTCCTCAAGGCAAACGGCACCGTCACCTATGGCGGAGTGAACCCGATCAACATCACGACATCCTTGTCAGGTACAGGGAACGCTTGGCTGAGCATTGCCGGCACCTTTACCACTTCGCAGGGCTTCAATCTCAACAGCAATACCGTTGCCACTTATTATCCTTATATGATCCTGACCGGTGGCACCGGCACCTTGAAGCTCTCGGCAAACGTCGCCCAGCTGATCAATACCACCGGCACTGGCGGCATTACCGGAAACCTCCAGCTTGGCACCGGTGGCGGAACCATCGACACCAACGGTTTCAGCACCGCCATCGGCGCGAATATCGTCGATGTCGCCGCCCAAACCGGTTCACTGACCAAAGCCGGCTCGGGCACGTTGACACTGTCCGACACGAATAATTACACCGGCACGACCACCGTTGCCGCTGGCACGCTGGAAGTCACCGGTTCCCTTGGCGCGACTGCAGTCACCGTGCAGAACAACGCCACACTCGCCGGCAACGGCAACCTCGGCGGCAACGTCACTATCCAAACGGGCGGTCATCATGCCCTCGCTGTCGCCGCCACGACGGGAGCCCAGGTCACCCGCACCATCACCGGTGCGCTGGATCTCACCGCGGTTGGCAACATCCTCGATCTCACCGCCGCTTCCACGCCCGCACCCGGCGGCCCGTATGTGCTCGTCACCGCCACCGGTGGCATCACCGGCGCTCCCACCACGGTGAATCTATCCGGACTCGCTGGAACCGTGGCGGTCAACGGCAACAATCTTGAACTCACCGTGACAGCACCGCCAGCGGGCTACACCTCATGGATCGACGGTTTCGGTTTGGCCGCTGCGGACAAGGACCCACTGGATGATCCGGATAACGACGGTATGGCAAACGCGCTTGAATACGTGCTCAACGCCACCCCCTCCGTTTCCGATCCGTCCAAACTGCCGACCCTCTCGGTGACCGGTGCCGACTTCGTCTTCTCCTTCACCCGGCGCGAGGAGTCCGCTGCGGACACCACCCAGGTGTTCCAATATGGATCGAACCTTGCCGGCTGGACATCGCTCAACATCACGACTCCAACCGCCTCGGAAGTGGCTCTCGGCACGCCTTCTGGCGGACTTCAGTCGGTGATCGTTACCATTCCCAAGACCCTCGCATCGGGAGGCAAACTCTTCGGCCGCCTGCAAGTCGTCAAATAACCATCATCCCATTTTGCCTCTGGAGGGAGGCAGATCCCAGGGCGGAGTCTGGTTAATGGGTTTTCCAGACTCCGCCCGCTCCCGCTAGAAAAAATCCCCCTGGCGGGGGATCGTCAATTTCCGCCGCTTTTCTAAATTTGAGATCACTGGATGCGGAGATGTCAGCCCGACAAGCATTCTCCAGCCCCCTTAAACCCAACACTTCCCAAACCCGTCGACACTCGCATGAAATCCAAATCCAACCTGTTCGCTCGCGCTTCGATCATCCTTACCGCATTAGGTTCCATCCCGTCAGCCTATGCCGCCAACCGTTATTGGGATTTCTCCGCTACAAGTGGCTTGACGGCCGGCAGCGGCATCTGGGGCACCGACCTGCGATGGGCGACGACTTCGAGCCCGGGGACCGCTGCTCCGGTTGCCTACACCGCAGGCAGCGATGTCTTCTTCCAAACGGGAGGAGCGAACGCGGTGGCGGTTGTAGCGGGAGGTGTTTCGGCCAACTCGGTGACCCAAACAACTAATAGCACTGCGACCACCATCAGCAGTGGTGGTGGTTCTCTGACCATTACCGGCACGGCGGGCATCGTGAACAGCGGCAACACAACCTTCACCATCAACTCGGGCGTCATCCTTGGCGGGACCAACACCTATACCTTCAACGCCGGCAGCACCATCACCATGGGCGGCGGCATCAGCGAGACCGGCACCGCAGGCATCAACAAGACCGGTAACAGTGTCCTGAATCTCAACGCGTCGAACAGCTACAGCGGCGGCACCACCGTTACGGCCGGACGCTTGATCGTCGGTGCGTCAGGCACCCTCGGCACCAATGTGGCCACCAACAATATCTCAGTCAGCGCCGGCGGCAATCTGGGGCTTACTGCTGCAGCCAATGTAGGCGGCAACCAGACTCTTAGTATTAACAGTTCATCGACCGCGCTCGGAGGATTCGGCGTGGGCTACACGGGTGCCCTGCCCACGCTCAACACCTCGGGAACAACCACGTTCGGCGGCATTTTCGGCATCAACTACACCGGGACTGCCGGGGTCACCAGTTTGGCGACTCTCGCCTCCACCCTCAACACGGGCGGTGCCTCCGGGGAGTGGTTCCTCGGCTCGCAAGGAACCGGGACCTTCAATGGATCAACCCTCGCGGCTGCAAGCGACGGCATCTATCGCCTGGGTGGCGGCGGCGGCTCATTGACGTTCAATCAGGCGAATGTCATTACCGGAGCCAATGCGGTGAGGATCGGAGCCAATTTAACCGGAGCCAGCGGGACGGTTGTGTTCGGAGCCGCTCAAAACTACACCGGCGCGACGACCGTCAACGGCAGCAGCACCCTGAAACTCGGCGCTGCCGGTGCTTTGGGCGATGCAACCACCCACACCACAGGCGTGACCATCAACGACTCGGGTATTTTTGATCTCGGTGGCTTCAGCCCGACCTATAATGCTCCCTTGATTCTCAACAGCACCGCCAATGGTTTCGATACCGGCGCGTTTCTGAACAGCGGAGCAGCCGTGACCTACGGCGGCACGGTGACCCTTCAGAAACAGACACGCTTCGGAGGCTCAGGCGCGATACTTCTCACTGGTGCCATCACGGGTGGAGGATTCAAAATCATCAAGGACAGCACGGGGCTCCTCGAGTTGCAAAACAGCGGAACGGTGACCCTCGGCGACTTTCAGGGGAATCGCGGCACGCTGCAAGTGGATGGCGGGACCACGCTCAACGTTACCAGCATGGATGTCGGCACCGGCAGCAGCGTTGGTGCGGGGCTGACTCTGAACGGTGGTTCGGTGACGTCTTCCGGGCTGTCCCGCTTTGGGCAGGGAAGTGGCACCGCCTCGGGCTCGCTGACCTTGAACAGCGGCACGCTGACGGTTCCTGCCCTGACCAAGGGATCACTCACATTCAACGTGAACTTCAACGGCGGCACCCTGAAGGCGAATGCCGCGAGCACCACGTTTTTTTCCGCTGCGACGAGTGCATTGGTGAAAGTTGGCGGTGCTTTCATCGACGACGGCGGCAACGCCATCACCATCGGCCGGTCATTGGACCATGACGTCACCGGATTGGGTGCAACGCCGGACGGCGGCCTGAACAAATCCGGCGGCGGCACCCTGACCCTGGGCGGTGTCAACACCTACACCGGCACGACCACCATCGCGGATGGTACGCTCAAAATCGGATCCACCGGCTCCATCGCCAATTCCTCGCAGATCATTGTCGGTGCCACCACGACTCTTGACGTGAGTGAAGCTTCCGGTTTCACCGTGGGGTCGTCGAATGCCCAGTTGCTGAGCGGAACAGGCTCGATCAACGGAAGCCTGACAGTGGGAGCCAATGGCACGCTGGCAATTGGCAATTCGCCCGGCACCATGACCTATGCCGGCGATCTCACTTTGGACCTTGGCAGCATCTCGAACTTTGAAATCAACGCGTTCACTTCCGGAAACTTCGATCTCGCTCTCGCCGCGCTCACCGGGATCCAGACCGTCAATTTCACAGGCGGCACGCTGAACCTGCTCTTCCAATCCGGATTCAACACCACCGGCACCGTCAAAATCTTCGAGTTCGATGCCTATGCCGGCTCTGGATTCTCAACGGTGAGCACCAGCGGTCTCGCGAGCGGATACTCCGCCACCTTCGATGCATCGAACGGCATTGTCACCGTCGTGCCCGAGCCGAGTGCCATGGCTTTGATGGGATCGTTCAGTCTGCTGTCCTTGTTCCGCCGCAGGCGCGTCGGATGACTGGAACTCGCAGAATTCGAATGCGGCCATTCAATCAGTCATCGATCTTGCCACCATTGCGGGACTAAGAAAATCCATCCCCATTTCCATGATTTCCCAGTGAGTTCAAGGCCTTCGACCTTCATTCTGATTGTCTGTTCAATCGCATCCGCCATTGGGCTGGTGCAGCATGCCCTCGCCGCCGACGGCACCTGGACCGGCTCCACGGGAGGAAACTGGAGCGATACCACGAAATGGTCCTCCGCCGTGGTGGCGGACGGGTCGGGATCGACGGCGAATTTCAACACCCTCAACCTGACCGCCGATACCACGGTGCACCTCGATGGCGACCGCACGCTTGCGAATCTGATATTCGGAGATGCGGACATCTCCAGCACCGCCTCATGGATTCTGGATAACAACGGGAACTTAGCCAACAACCTGATCCTCGCCGGCACCACCCCGACCATTACGGTCAATTCCCTGGCTTCGGGGAAAACCGCCACCATCAGCGCGATCATCACAGGCACGACAGGCCTGGCCAAAGCCGGTGCCGGGACGCTCGTCCTCAGCGGTGCGAATGCCTACACCGGCACCACCGACGTCACCGCCGGGATTCTGAACGTCGCGTCCCTAACCGACTACGGCGTGGCAGGCGGACTCGGTGCCCGGACCGCCGTTTCCGAAACCGCCACTGGCAATGGAATCGGCATCCACTTGAACGGAGGCACCCTGCAATACACAGGCAGCACCGCCCAGAGCACCAACCGCCAGGTCCGCATTATCAACGGCACCTCGCCCGCGATTGACGCATCCGGCACCGGCTCCGGAACCATCAGTTTTACCTTCAACGGAACTAACACCAACCTCTTCGATACGCCCGGCACCCGCACTCTCAACCTGATCGGTTCGAATACGGGCAGCAATCTTTTCGCGATCGGATTGACCGATCAGGGCGGCAACGCCACCAGTCTCGTCAAAGACGGCGGCGGGACCTGGGTCGTGTCCGGGAACAATATCCATACCGGCGCGACAGAAGTCCGTGCGGGTAAGCTCAAGTTGGGGGCGGCCGGCGCTTTGGGGAATCGCGTCAGCTACACATCCGGCCTTGCCGTCACCGGTGGAGCCATACTTGATCTTGGCGGTTTCTCTCCCACGGCGATTGTTCCGCTCACACTGAACAGCAATGCCAACGGCTTCGATGTCGGGGCTCTACTCAACAGCGGAGCGTCAGCCGTCTCCTACGGCGGAGCCATCACCCTGTTGCAGCAGACGAGGTTCGGCGGCACGGGCGCGATGCTTCTAACCGGAATCATCACCGGAAACGGGGTCAAGTTCATCAAGGACAGCACGGGGCTGCTTGAGCTGCAAAACAGCGGCACGGTGACACTCGGCGCATTTCAAGGAAACCGCGGCACGCTCCAAGTGGACGGCGGCACGGCACTCAACTTCACCAGTCTCGACGTCGGAACCGGCAACAGCGTCGGCGCCGGCCTCACCTTGAACGGCGGCTCGGTGACCTCATCCGGACTGGCCCGATTCGGGCAGGGAAGTGGCTCCGCCTCCGGCATTCTCAACCTGAATGGTGGCACGCTGACGGTACCGTTCCTCACCAAGGGTTCGCTCACGTTCAACGTGAACTTCAACGGAGGCACCCTGAGGGCCAACGGGGACAGCGCCACATTCCTTGCGACTGCCACCAGCGCCAAGGTGAAGGGCGGTGGGGCGTTCATCGACGACGGTGGGTTCTCCATCACCATCGCCCAGGCGTTGATCGAGGATACGGCGTCCACTGGCGGGGGTCTCGTAAAATCCGGAAATGGCATCCTCACGCTCAATGGAGCGAACACATATTCCGGCCCCACTTCCATCAACGGCGGCACGCTGGCACTGGGGACGTCCGGATCGCTGGCCGCGACCCAGAGCGTCAGCATCGCCTCCGGCGCGCGCTTCGATCTATCGGCCAAAGCCGGCTACCTCTGGCCCGGTGGATTACCGCTGGTGACTGGTGGTGGCGATCTCAAGGGCAGTGGGTCCATTGACCTCGGAGCCGCGCCCGTCACCCTGAATTTCACCCCCGCCGGCTTCACGGGCGATTCCAGCCATCCGGCATTAACGGTTTCCTCCGGCTCCCTAACGCTCAACGGTGTCCTCACCATCAACAACAACTCCGCCACGGCGCTTGGCGATGGCACCTACGTCATCATTTCACAGGCATCCGGCACGATCTCCGGCTCTTCAACATTCAGCGGAACCGTGGCAGGGCAGGGGATTCAAGCGGGCAAATCCTGTGAGATCCGGATCAACGGCGGAAACCTGGAACTCGTCGTGGCCACGCCGCAGGCGACTACCACCACGCTCTCCCGGAACCCGGGTATCACCGCATCCACGGTTTACGGCGACACGCTCCAATTCGTCGTCAATGTGAGTCCGCCCGCCGCCTACGGCACGGTCCAACTGTTTGACGGCGGACTCGGAGGAACATTGATCGGCACGGCGG
>JBEDKU010000247.1:0-4110 GCA_041172045.1 Verrucomicrobiota bacterium
TGCCGTTAGTGACCATGGTGGAAGGCGCGTCGATGATGGACGAGCGCGGGTCGTCCTTGTAGTCCACGGATACCAGCGGGCGGGTTTCATAGCCGAGGATGCCCTTGAGCGGTCCGGCGGCTGCGGCTTGCAGCAGGCCGTTGATTTCATCCACGCTGGTTTCCCGGGAAACTTCGAAGACGCAGTCGGTGAGCGACGCGTTGAGCAGCGGCACGCGCACCGCCACGCCGTCGAGCTTGCCTAGCAGCTCCGGGAAAATCATGCCGATGGCGGTGGCGGAGCCGGTGGATGTCGGGATGAGCGACTGGCTGGAGGCCCGCGCGCGGCGCAGGTCCTTGTGCGGCGTGTCGAGGATGGACTGGGTGTTGGTCATGTCATGGATGGTGGTGATCATGCCATGCTTGATGCCGATGCCTTCGTGGATGACCTTCACCACCGGGGCGAGGCAGTTGGTGGTGCAGGAGGCGGCCGTGAGCAGGTGGTGCTTATCTGGCTGATAGAGGTGGTCGTTCACGCCCATGACGATGTTGAGCGCGCCGGTTTTCACGGGTGCGGCGACGATGACCTTCTTCACGCCTGCTTTGAAATACGCGTCGAGCTGCTCCGGAGTGCGGAACTTCCCGCTCGCTTCGAGCACGATGTCCACGCCGAGGTCACTCCACGGCACCTCGGAGAAATCCTTTTCACTGGTGTGGCCGAGCTTCTTACCGGCGATGATCACGTGGTCCGGAGCGCCCGAGATGTCGCGGCTCCATCGGCCGTGGACCGAGTCGAACTCGATGAGATGCGCCGAGACGACGCCGTCGCCGCCGGTCTCGTTGAGGTGGACGAATTCGATTTCCGGAAAGTCCCAGCCCGCGCGAAGCGCGAGCCGTCCCATGCGTCCGAAGCCGTTGATGCCAATGCGTTTTTTCATGATTGATTCTGTGGTTAGGAAAGCCGGATGGAGGTTTCAGCGCGTGATCCGAACGGTGACGAAATTGTCACGATGCGCCGCCGGAAGTGGGTCCGCTGAAAAACCTGCGGCGCAACCGGAAGGAAACGTGGACGAGGCCGATCAAGACAGGCACCTCGATCAAAGGGCCCACCACCGCCGCGAAGGCGACACCGGACTTGATTCCGAAAGTCGCGATGGCCACGGCGATGGCGAGCTCGAAGTTGTTACCCGCGGCGGTGAATGCGAGCGTCGTCGAGCGCGGGCAGTCGGCACCGATGCGTCTGGCCAGGAAGAAGCTCGCGAAGAACATGATCGCGAAATAGATCGTGAGCGGAATGGCGATGCGCACGACATCCAGCGGCAGCGCGATGATGGCATTGCCCTTGAAGGTGAACATCACGACGATGGTGAAAAGCAGCGCGCAGAGCGTGAGCTTGGAGATGCGCGGGATGAATTTTCCATCATACCAGGCCTCGCCTTTCAGCGGAATCAGGATCACGCGGCTGAGGACCCCCGCGGCGAACGGGATGCCCAGATAGATCATGACACTCCAGAAAATCTCCGACATCGCGATGGGCACGATCTTTCCCTCCAATCCGAAATACGGGGGAAGCACGGTGATGAAGAGCCACGCGTAGGCACTGTATAACAGGATTTGCAGAATGCTGTTGAGGGCGACGAGTCCGGCGGCGTATTCGCGGTTGCCCTTGGCGAGGTCGTTCCAGACGAGCACCATGGCGATGCACGGGGCGATACCCACCAGGATCAGCCCGACCATGTAGTCCGGGTGGTCGCGCATGAAGGTGAACGCCAGCAGAACCATGAGGGATGGCGCGACGATCCAGTTTTGCACCAGCGCGAGGGTGAGGAGGCGGGTATTCGCAAAGACCTGGGGAAGCTCGGCGTATTTTACCTTCGCGAGCGGTGGATACATCATCAGGATGAGGCCGATGGCGATGGGAAGATTGGTGGAACCCACGGTCATCGGCGCGAAAAACGCCTCGGGATCGGTGATGACGAAATGCGCGAGTGCTACGCCAAGGCTCATGGCCATGAAGATCCAGACCGTGAGATAGCGGTCGGTGAACGACATGTTTTTGGCGACGGTGTCGGACATGGCGGCGGGATGTTAGCAGCAACCGGTCGGGCCGCGTTTCCCGTCGATGGCGGGCAGGCGGTTGAGCGCGGGCAGGCCGCAGAGTTCGGGCGCGAGGCACTCGGTGTGTTTGTGGGCGAGCTGGAGGATGACGGCGTCGTCGGTTAGTTCGTGGCCGGTGATGGTGTATTGGGAAATCACGCGGTCTTCGTATTCGATTTCCACCGGGATGGAATCGTCGGGCAGCAACGATTTCGCCTTGTCGAGGATTGACGCCATTTTTCCGGTCTCGATGCGGTGGTCATAGTCCTCGCCGACCCAAATCTGGAGCTGGCAGGTGGTGGATTCGCGCAGCGTGCCGCCGCAGTCGAGGAAGGTTTTCTGCAGGCGTCCGACCTCGGTGACGTGGAAGGAAACCGGCACCGCGCCGCCGTCGGGCAGGGCGATGCGGAAGTGGCGGTGGGAGTGCGCGGTGAGCAGGGACTTGAGTTCGGAGAGGTTCATGATTTGAGGGATTTGGGGCCGGGGCAGCAGCTGGTCTCGCGGATGGCGAGGCGGGCAAGGGCGCGGGCGGCGTCGGATTTCAGAACGGTGTCGTCCGAGTCGAAGAATTTTTCCAGAGTCCCGACGAGCTCGCGGTATCTTGGCTCGATGCGGAAATAGGTCCATTTCTCGCACTTCTCGCTCTCCAGCAACCCGGCCTTGCGGATGACCTGCACGTGGCTGGAGACCGAGGATTGCGGCATTTCCAGGATGTCCGCGAGTTCGCAGACGCAGAGCGCGTCCGCCAGCACGAGGTGGATGATGCGCCAGCGGGTGGCGTCCGCGAGGGCCCGGGAGAATGTTACGATGTTTTCTGTCACGAGAATCATCGTGACGAAAATGATCGTTATGACAAGGGCGATTTCGCAAACCGCCCGGCGCTTAAGGTGGCGGCGCGTAGGTGAAGCGGTAGAACCCGGTGCCGGAAACCGCGACGAGTTTCTCACAGCGACCGTTGGCGCCCGAGGTGAGCGCCTGCACGTGGGTCCATTCCTTTAAATCAGAAGATGACTCGAGGTTGTAAATGAGATCTGGGGCGGCCTGACAGGCAAGGGTGGCGGTACCGTCACCATGGTTGGTGATCGCCACCGCATCCGGAGGCAGCACGATCAGCGTGAGTTGGTTTTGAACGTCGAAGGGATCGGACCACTTTTCGTCGGTGTAAACGGCGCTGCCGGTGAGCGTGCGAAGGAAGGCGGCCAGGTCGTTCATCTGCTGCGGGTTGAGGCCGAGGTTCTGCACGCCGCCGGGACGCCTGAGCCGCGGGTCGAGATTCGCGTTGTCGCCGGGGATGACATTGTAGTGGCTGATGATCTGGTCGAGCGTGGCGAAGCCTCCGTCGTGCATGAAGGGGCCGTTCGACTGCCCGCCGGGTCCGATGAGATCGCGCAGGCTGGGTGCGCGGGTGTTGGTGAGGTCGGTGCCGCCGCCGATTTTTGCGGTGACGCCGTTGTTGCGGCTGTTCGGGTCGATGTCGAACTCGGGCGCAGCGTGGCAGGCGGCGCATCCGGCACCCGTCTGGGGCTGGCCGGGAGGTGCGGGAGGATTGTTGAACAGGGCTTTGCCGTTGTTTTCCTGCGCGGTGAAGTTCGGGAACTGAGCCCCGCCGTTAGGAACCTGCGCGCGGCCGGCGTCGAACTTGGAATCGAACGACTGGATGCTGCGGACGAACTGCGCGAGGGCGCGCTGGATGCGGGGTTCGGTCACGGCGGCATCGCCGAAGGTCATTGCGAACAACACGCGGTAGTCGGGGATCGCGGCGAGTTTGGTGGTTAGTTCGGCGAAGGCCGGATCTCCCAAGGTGCCGCTGAAGCCCATTTCCACGTGGTCCCGCACCGGTTGGGTGGTCTGGTTTTCCAAAGTCGTGGCGCGCTCGTCCCAGAAGAAGCGCGCCTCGTTCGCGAAGCGTGCGTTGATCAGCCGCATCGCGTGGCGTCCGGTGGTGCCGTTCACGCCGGTGCTCGCCACTGCGGGATCGCTGAACGCGCGCGCCTGATCGTGGCAGGAGGCACAGGAAACCGTGTCGTTGCGCGAG
>JBEDKU010000248.1:0-6057 GCA_041172045.1 Verrucomicrobiota bacterium
GAAGGTATGGATGCCCTTGTTATGAAACTATTCAGACAATCATACTCGTCTAACTATCGAGTGTCCGCGATCACTTTCGCGGCGCTGGCATTGCTTCCACTGACCGGTTCGGCCGCCAGCATCATCATTACCTCCGGACCCACAGCCGGCTTTTCCGGTAGTGTAACCCAGAACTCCAACACCTTCGCCACCTCGCAGGTGACTCCCACGCAGGTGAAGGTTTTTGGAAATGGTAACTACACCGCCACGGGGGCCGCCTCCGTGATCACCCTGTCGATCGGCGGACTGGTTTCCGCGGTGGCAACCGAATCCGTCTCGCTCGACTACAACTTCAATCTCAGCTTCACTGGTAGCGGAGCGGTGACCTGGACCCTCACTTCGGTTCTCGCCGGATTTTTCCCCGGCCCCAGCAGTACCGGCGGTCCGATCTTAAGCACGGACAGCGGGCTGTTCACCGGCAGCAAGAGCGCCGTGGTTCCGGCCCCAGGAGGAAACAATATCCCATTTACCGCCACACTGACGGTCAACTGGAACGGCGCAACATCCGGTGACACCCTCGCGGTCAGCATTCCGACCAACTCCATCGACTTGGCGGTGGTCCCGGAACCATCCTCCATGTTTCTGCTCAGTCTCGGCGGACTCTTCCTCGCCCGCAGAAGGCGTTGATTCCGCTTAATTGAAGGTATTTTCAGATACTTTTAAAGATCACCTCGAGGGTGGGCCTGTCACGAACGACGGGTCCGCCCTTTTTTAATGAATCACCCGATCCGGCTTCGCAGCTCTTCGGAAATCCGTCCTCATCCTCCCGGCGGGTCGCGAGGAGATCACGGCTTACGGTATTCCAGAATCGGGTAGTGTTTGTCGCGGCGGCCAAGGGCGGCGCGGAGGACTTCCGTCGTCGGGGAAGATCCGCTGGAAACGATCACAAACGTGCGTTGCGCCCGCCGGTCTTTTTCCCGACGAGGTTGAATGGCGACGGAAATGACGCCGGGAATTTTCTCCCACTGGCTTTTCACCGCCTGCTGACGACCGACGCAACCGGTGTCACCCACCGTCACCAGAACGGTATCCGCGTGCAGCAGGCCGCAGCAGGAGATGAGGATTGAGGCGAAGCGACCGATCACTTTTCAATTTCGCGACGAATCCGCCGGGCGCAAGAGCGGATCAAAAATGAGTTTGTCCGGCCCGGATTCGGGACTATATCCCCCGGCAGATGAGCGAAGCGGCCAGCAATGCGAAGAAGCCCAGGGTGAACGTGCGTCGTCCGGATGTGATGGAACGCGTCGCCGCAGAGGTGGCGATCCACTTCCACTCGACGATCGTGGAAAAACTCCGCGACCGCGGCGGCAGGATCTCGGTGGGCAACACCACGGTGTTGCTGGCCGAGCAGTTCGGGTTCTGCTACGGCGTGGAGCGGGCGATCGACCTCGCCTACGCGTCCCGCCGGGTATTCCCGGAGAACCGGATTTTCCTCATTGGCGAAATCATCCACAACCCGGATGTGAACCGCCACCTGCGCGAGATGGGCATCGTCTCGCTGCCATGGCAGGACATGAGCGAGGGCTACGACGATCTGACGGAGGACGACGTGGTCATCGTTCCGGCCTTCGGCGCGCCCACGGAATTCATGAACAAGGTCGAGCAGCGCGGCTGCTACGTGGTGGACACGACCTGCGGCGACGTGATGAAGGTCTGGCGCCGGGTCCGCGGCTACGCCAAGGACGGGATCACCTCGATCATCCACGGCAAGTCGAACCACGAGGAAACCCGTGCCACCGCTTCGCGCGCGCTTGGCGAAGCGGGCGGCGGAAATTACCTGGTGGTGCTGAGCCTGGCCGATGTGGACTACGTCTGCGACTACATCCGCACTGGCGGCGATCGGGCGGCGTTTCTGGAGCGCTTCAAGGGCGAATTCTCCACCGGATTCGATCCGGATCTGCATCTTCGGAAAATCGGCGTGGCCAACCAGACGACCATGCTGAAAAGCGAGACCGAGGAAATCCAGCGGCGCCTACGCAAGGCGATCATCGACCGCGACGGCGACGAAACCGCGTTCCAAATGTTCGACACAATTTGCGGCGCGACCCAGGAGCGCCAGGACGCGCTTTTTGAAATGCTGCGCAAGCCGATGGACTTGTTACTCGTCGTCGGCGGCTATAACAGCTCGAACACCGCCCACCTCGTGGAAATCGCGGAGCCGGAATTGCCGACGTTCTTCATCCGGGGCGCGTCTTGCATCAAGTCGCTGGAGGAAATCGTCCACTACGACCTGCACCACCGCGAGGAGAAGACCTCGGACTACTCACGGTTGTTCTCCGACGATCGCCCGGTGACGGTGGGGATCACGGCCGGCGCCTCATGCCCGAACAATCTGATTGAAGAGACGCTGGTGAAGGTCTTCGAGTTGCGGGGAATCAGCCGCGAGATGCTGGCGGAGGCTTGACGGCTTGATCACTGGCATGCGCTTTGCTAATGGTAGTGTCCATGATGCATCGACTGGCCTCGGCACGGGTGGGGATCACACAAGCGGACTTCGCTTTCATCGAATCACTGCTAGCCACTGGCGGCGGACCCGCCGCGATGGCCAAGCTGCGGGAGGACCCGGAGGCCGTCATCGCGATTCTCGATCTGGCTGAGATCCATCGCGCGCTCCTGGAAAGCCCGGTCGCGCTGCCGGTTTCCCCGTCGCTGTATTTCTACGTGCTCGTCCGGCATGCTTTCCTGGAGGGTGGTATCGACCCGCCGGAACTCGCCGACTATGTGGCCGGCGTGCTGGTGCAGAAACTCGCCGGCAGGCCCGATCCACGCTCCGGGGCGATGCCCGCCTGGGTGACGCACGCGGTGGATTTTCTGTCCGTCATCCAGTCGGCGCAAGGGATCCTCCGCTTCCACCTGGAAGTCGCGGCTGGCGATCAATTCCTCATCCTCACCGGACTCTATCCGGAATTCATCGACCGCCGTGCGGAACGCCGGGGCGCGCCCGGGCTTGGCTTTTATGAAAGCTTCGCCAGCCGCGCCTATCACAACGCGGCGGGACGGCCCGGCATTCCTGGTTCCTCACGCGAGCTGTTCGGCATGCTCTCGGAGGCACTGCCACTCGCCCGCGTCTCGCTGAACCGCATGAGCGACCGCTGTCTGTTCTGACGGCGGCGGGACGCGCACGCTCTATCTGGAAATTTCCAGAATCATCGCGCTACATGGCCCCATCTCGGGAAGCGTCAGCCCGTCTTTGCCGGACTGGCCGGACCATCCGCCGTCGAGGCGGTTGGTGAATTTCCAAGTGCTTTGACCGGTGCGGCCCATGAATTTCCAGGCGTCGTCCGGGATGCTCACGCGCACGCCGCGCAGGGTCTCGGAACTGTTGAAATTCGCGATGATGAGGAAGGACTGACCGCTCTTGGGATCGTGGCGGAGGAAGGCGTAGAGCCAGTGGCCGGAAATGGTTTCATCCCCCACCCTGCCGAAGTCCGGGTTCTCCATGTTCGCGTGGTTCAGCCCGTAGAACTCGCCGGCGGTGAACGCCGGCGACTGGGTCGCGCGGATGAGCCGGCCATACCACTCGCGCAGCGCCCGCTGCTCGTCGCTGAGGCGGCCGCCGTCGTATTTGCCGCCGTTCACCCACTTCGTGAACTCGGGCATCGACCAGTAGTCGAAAATCGTGGTGCGCGCGTCATCGCCGCCGAAGCCCTCGGTCCCGGCGGCGGGTTCGCCGACTTCCTGGCCATGATAGAGCATCACCGCGCCGCGGCCCATGGCGAAGAGCACGGCGGACACCGGGCGACCGACTTGCATGCCGACGCCGCCCCACTCCTTGGGACTGGCGATACGGACTTCGTCGTGATTTTCCGCGTAGCGCAGGGACTGGTGGAAGCGCTTGCCGGTGAACGTCAGGCGATCCAGATCGTTCGCCCACTTGCCGGAGTCGTAGATGCCTTCGAGCACGTCGTAACTCGGATCGTCATAAACCGCGTCGAAACCGGCGGCCAGCAGCTCGTCGAGCACATGCCCGTCGGTTAGCTTCGCGGGGTCGTTGTCGTAGGCCTCCGCTGAAAAAAAGACATCCGCGTGGCGGGCTCGGGCGCGTTTGACCGCCCAGCGCCAGAATTCCATCGGCACCATGTGCGCCATGTCCGCGCGGAAGCCGTTCACGCCTAACTTCTGCCAGTAGGCGAGGATGGCATCCATCGTGCGCCAGGTTTTCGGGACCTCGGAAACCGCGGCATCGGGGCCGGGAAGGAGGGACGTCGCACGGCCTTGGGTGAAATCGTGGCCGTAGTTCAGCTTCACCGTTTCATACCAGTCGTTGATCGACGGAGCCCACGAAACCACGTTGTTACCCGTGACGCGGCCGAAGCTCGTCTCCCCGCCGAAGCTACCGTCGCACCCCGGCATGCCGACCGTCGGCAACTTGAGCGGCGGGCCGCCGCCGGCATCGTCCGGGCCGAGGTAGTAGAAATGGTTGTCGCGGTCGAAAAACACGTCGCGCTTGTCGCCTTCGCCGAATGAGAGCTCCGGCTTCACGTCCGAGGCATACGAGCGGGCAACGTGGTTCGGCACGAAATCGATGATCACCTTGAGTCCGAGCGCGTGGCAGCGGTGGACGAGCGCCTCAAACTCCGACAACCGGTTCGCCGGATCCAGCGCATAGTCCGGGCACACGTCGAAGTAATCCTTGATGGCATACGGGCTGCCGGCGATGCCTTTCAAAATATCCGGATCATCCGCCGGCCGGCCCGGATAGGCGGTGCCGCTCGCCTGTTCGAGCACTCCCGTCAGCCAGATGTGGGTGAAACCCATCTGCTTCAGGGACGCCAGCGCCGGATCATTGATGTCGAAAAATTTCCCGCAGCCGTTCTCCGCGAGCGTGCCGTTGGTCTTCCGGGTCTCGTTGGTATTGCCGAAGGTGCGGACCATCAACTGATAGATCACAGGCCGGGTCGGCTCGGCGGACAGGATTGATTGCGACATCGCCGCGATCAAAGCACCGAGCACGAGGGTTTGCCAAGTCATACTCAGGCGAGATCGGTGGGTGACTTCCGCGAATCGTCCTTCACCAGCAGGGTGAATCCAGCGGCGATCAGCATGCACACCCCGCCGATGACCACCGCGGTCAGGCGGTTCACGCCCTCGAAGTGCTCCATCACCCGGCTCAGCAGGATCGCCACCAGGATCTGCGGGATGACGATGAAAAAATTGAAAATCCCCATGTAAACGCCCATCCGGTTCGCCGGCAGCGCGGCGGAGAGCATCGCATACGGCATGGATAGAATCGACGCCCACGCGATGCCGATGCCGCCGAAACAGACCCACTGGAGGATCAGCGGATTCCTCACGAACCCGATGGAAGCCAGCCCCAGCCCACCGGCGAGCAGCGAGAAGAAGTGAATCCACTTCGCCGGGAAATGCCGTCCCACCCACAGCAGCGCCATCGCCGCGAAGAAGGCGACGAGATTATAAACGGCGAAGCAGTTGTTCGCGAGGTCGATGCCGTCCTTGTACAGTTTCGACGCCGTGTCGGTCGCGCCCATGATGTTTCTGGCGACCGCCACGCTGAAGAAAATCCACATGCAGAACAGCCCCATCCACGTGAAGAACTGCACCACCGCGAGCTGCTTCATGCGCGTCGGCATCTTCTTGAGCGCGTCGATGATTTCCGCCGCGCCGCTCATTTCGTGCTTCGGCTCGTCCGGCTCCGGCGGGTGCTCCTTGGTCGTGAAAACCGTCCACAGCACCGCGAGGAAAAACACGACCGCCCCGACGGTGAACGCCACATGCACCGTCTGCGGGATCGCCTGGCCCACGCCCGTCTCCGCGCTCACCCCGCCGTAGTCGCGCAACCAGCCGGGCAGCTTCGAGGCGATCACCGCGCCGGCACCGATGAACACCGACTGCATCGCGAAGCCCACCGTCCTCTGCCGCTCCGGCAGCAGGTCCGCCACAAACGCGCGGAACGGCTCCATGCTCACGTTCACCGAGGCGTCCAGAATCCATAACAGCCCCGCCGCCATCCACAGCGCGCCGGAGTGCGGCATCACCAGCAACGCCACCGACGCCAGC
>JBEDKU010000249.1:0-5555 GCA_041172045.1 Verrucomicrobiota bacterium
GCCACCGCCGATGACGATGGCTTCCGGGTTGAGCAGCCAACAGACGTTCATGACGGCGGTGGCCAGTTTTCTGCCGATTTCCTCCCACTGCGCGAGGGCGACGGGGTCCCCGTGATGGGCGGCGGCGGCCAGAGCGGCGGGTGAACATTCGTCGAGCGACTTCTGAATCCCGGCGGCGGTGTAGGCGTCGCGCGCGGCGGCGGTGATCTCGCGGTTTCCGACGTATTCCTCAAGCGCGCCGAGATTTCCATAGTGGCCGGGACGGCCCTGATAGTCGATGGACGTCTGGCCGATTTCCCCGGCCCCGTAACAGGCGCCGCGGATCATCTGGCCGTTGGCGATGATTCCTCCGCCGACTCCGGTGCCCATGGAAATGAAGACGACGTGCTGGAACCCCCGGCCGGAGCCGCACTTCCATTCGGCGAAGGCCATGCAGTTCGCGTCGTTGTCGATGACCACTGGAAGGCCGATTTTCTCTTCCAGGATTCTCTTGAGCGGAACGGCGACCCAGTCCTTCACGTTGGTGAGGTTGTTGACGATGCCCTTTTCGAAATTGACGAATCCGGGCATGCCGACGCCGACCGCGGCGATCCCCGGGTGTCTGGCCCGCAGGTCCTCGACGGCCCGGACCATTTCGAGAATGAGTTGATCGGGCCCTTCAAAATCCTGGGTCGCGATCGGGGGCGCGTGATCGATGATGTGGCTCTGGAAGACGACCGCGAGTTTCACGGTGGTTCCTCCGAAATCAATGCCGATGGTCAAGGGGCTGTCGCTCATTTCAGAAGGAGACGTATCGATTGAATTTTAAATGACACGTTTTTTCCATCGGATTTCGTCACAAAAACACCCGCCCGGCGACCTGCCGAAGTCCGTCGAGCGTGAGATCCGGGTCCACCGCCACAATTTGCGGAACTCCTTGAGCGATCAACGCCGCATCGCCTCCGGTCGCCACGATCCGCGGGTTCCCTGGCAGCTCCTCGCAGATCCGGGCGAGGATTTCCTTCACCAGCCCGCGGTAGCCGAAGACGGCCCCCACCTGCATGGCGTGGACGGTTGATTTGCCGATGGCGGACGCCGGCTCGGCAAGCTCGATGACGGGCAGCAGCGCGGTTTTTTGGGATAGATAACCGGACATCGCCCCCAGGCCGGGCGCGATGACGCCACCGCAGTAGGCGGGTTCCGCGGAAATCACGTCGAAGGTGACGGCGGTGCCGAAGTCGATGATGATGGCCGGCGCGCCATGGCGGGAAAGCACGCCGGCGGCGTTCGCGAGGCGGTCGGCGCCGATCTGCGCGGGCTGCGGGTAGTCGATGGCCATGCCGAGCGGACTTTGGGCGTCGAGAAAATGCAGCGGCGATTTCCCCGCGAAGTAGGATTTCAAAACCGCCGCCTTGGCGGGAACCACGGAGCAGATGATGGCGGCATCGAAGGCAACATCCCGCAACAGATCCTCTAGCGAGGCCGGCGAGATTTCAGCCGTCGGAAGGACGGCCCGCCATGGGAGCAGGCCGTCGGCATTTCCAAGGGCGAGTTTCGTCCGCGTGTTCGAGTTGTCGATCAGGAGCCAGGTCATGGTTTTACCAACGGTCCGTGGTGAAGTTCCGATAGGTGGATTTACCCAGTTCGGGAGCCGTGTTTCCGGTTTTGATGGTGAGCCGTCCGTCATTCAAAAACAAGGTGAGGGGTCCGTTCAGATCGGCCGCCTCCAGCCAGAATTTGAACCAGATCTCAGTGACTGGCTGGGCGTCATTTCCGGCGAACGTGGTGTCGGCGGGTTCGAGTTTGACGCCACGGGCCGTCTCAAGCCTGACCGGTCGTTGCAACTCGTGGGTCGCCCCCGGATTTACCTTCAAACGCACGTTCAGCCAGAAAAACGATTGATCGCGTGTGACGAGTGTTTCCACGACCTCGCAGCGCGCGGCGGGATCCGATTTCCATGAATACGGTCGGAACCAACTCCAACCGGCAAAGGCGGCGGAGGCGAACAGGCAGGCCATCAGGGCGTATCGCAGATTTTGGCGCGTCACGTCCCTAGAGGAACCCGCTTGAAGCGATGCTGCAAACGAAAACGGGCGGGCCGTTACCGGCCCGCCCGCAGAGGGATTCCAAATCAGATAACTCAGTAGTCGTAGCCTTCTTCGCCGTGATCACTGATGTCGAGACCCGCGTTTTCAGCTTCAGGACTTGGACGGAGGCCGATGACCGCCTTCACCACCAAGGCGATGACAACGGTTCCAACGATCGAGATCACCAGTGTGATGCCGATGGCGATCAACTGCTGGCCGAGTAGCCCACCATTAGCGACCAGCTTATCCAAGCCGTTCGTGGCAGCGTAGGTATTCGCGGAAGTCAGGTTGCCGTTGACCGAACTCGTGGCGAGCACACCGGTAAGGATGGCACCTAGGGTTCCACCCACCGCATGAACGCCGAAGGTGTCGAGCGCATCATCGTAGCCAATGGCGCCTTTCACATACATCACGAAGATGTAAGGAACGATCGCGGCGAGGAGGCCGATGATCATCGCTCCGGAAGCGTCAACGAAGCCGCAAGCAGGTGTGATGACCACAAGGCCGGCGACGATACCCGAGCAGATGCCAAGGATCGAGGCATGGCCCTTGAGAACTTTTTCCATAATGCCCCAGACAAACCCTGCGGTAGCGGCGGCAAGAGTCGTCGTCATGAAGGCGTTGGCGGAAACTCCATCAGCGGAAAGAGCGGAACCGGCGTTAAAGCCATACCAACCAACCCAGAGCATGCCGGTGCCGACCATGCAGAGAACCATGCTGTGCGGGGACATCTTCTCTTTGCCAAAGCCCATGCGCTTGCCGAGGATGATGCAGAGCACGAGCGCGCTCCAGCCGGAGGTCATGTGAACCACCGTGCCGCCGGCGAAGTCGATCGCCTTGATGGACGCGTCTCCGTTCCAGACACCGTTCATCAATCCGGTCACACCCCAGATCATGTGGGCCATCGGGATGTAAACGACAAACATCCAGATAAAGATGAAGGCCATGATGGCGGAGAACTTCATACGTTCCGCGATGGCACCGATGATCAGCGCAGGGGTGATGATCGCGAACATCAACTGATACATCGCAAACACGTTTTGAGAGACCCAGTAGCAGTAGTCGGTGTTCGGAGCACTTGTGACGCCCTTCAGGAAGAAAAACTCAGTTCCGCCGATGTAAGGCGAATTGAAGCTCTTGCCGAAGACCAGACTGTAGCCAACGGCCCACCAAATCACGGTGACCATCCCGGCACAACCGAGGCACTGCGCCAGCACGCTGAGAACATTTTTCCTTCTAACTAGTCCACCGTAGAAGAGCGCGAGACCAGGCAAGGTCATGAACAGAACCAGCGCCGCACAGGTCATGAGCCAGCCGTTGTGACCGGGACCGGGGACACCTGCGACTTTCGATGTCCAGGCGCTGTCTCCCGACCCACCGACGCCAACATTGCCGAAGTAGCTTTCCAAGTCGGCCAGTCGTTGCTCGACCGAGGCGTCAGGCGGTGCGGCCACGACTTCCGTGGCTGGAGCGGGAGCCGCCGCGTCTTGCGCCGAAACCGGCGGACACAGGGGAATGGCGATGAACGCGATTGCAGCAGCCGTGAGGGCTCGCAGTTTGTTGAGATGTCGACTGGTCATGGTGTTCAAGGTTGATCGGATAATTGATTGCGTTGTCCCGATGATTCCAAATCATCAGGGATCAAATCGGGGGAAAGCAAACGCCATGCCAAAATCCCAGATCTCAAAAATCAGTCCTTCATGTGCCTCATTTACAGTCGAAAGCGGGAAATGAATTCGATTCTTACTTGCCATCGTAAAACCACCCCCCTATTTCCGGCGGTGTCGGAGCGACATTTCACGCCAAAAAATTTCTGGACAATTCCTTCGGAAAGGTAAACTATTTGCCCAACGGAGAGTTTCCAGCATGTTGATTGACATGTGAGACGCATCATCCGACTTTGCTCCTGTCTGTTCCGCAACCCGGCGCAGCTGAGGACGCAAGCAGCAACCGAAAACCAACATACTAAAATGCAAAACTACTGCAAAACCATTGGCGCCTTGGCCGCTGCCTCCGCCCTCGTGGCTGGCAACGCTCAGGCGGAAGTCGAATATGAACTCCACGCCGGTTACTCCAGCGAATACCTGTTCCGCGGTCTCGACCTCGGCGACGGCCTCGTTGAAGCGGGCGTGAACGCCGCCACCGAATGGCAAGGCTTCGGCTTCAGCGCCGGTGCTTGGTATGGCAGCTTCGAGCAAGGCACCGGTATTCCCGGCTTCCAGATCGATGGCGACGAACTCGACCTCTTCGCCGAAACCTCCAAGGACTTTGGCTTCGTGACCGCCCACGTTGGATACATCGCGTATCTCTATCCAGGTGCCAACCTGAACAACTTCGATGACTCCGGAGAAGTTTACTTCAGCCTCTCCCACGACTTCGGTTTCGTGAACGCCTATGCCACCTATTTCTGGGACGTCGAAGGTGTTGACAACGACGGCTACACCGAAGTGGGCCTCAGCCGCAGCTTCGAGCTCAACCAGTGCCTCAACCTGAACCTTTCCACCAATGTGGGTTATCTCATCGAAAAGGATGACTTCACCGCTTGGACCAGCAAGGTTTCTCTTGACTGGGGATTTGCAGGCCAAGCCAAGTTTTCGCCGTTCGTCGCTTGCTCCGTTGCTCTTAGCGACGAGCCAGACACCGCTTATAACGGCTCCGGCAACGAGCTGCTTGGCGGCGCGATGATCAGCGTCGGCTTCTAAGCCAACTCCGAGTCATTCGACTTGAACAATCTGAAGGGCGGTCGCGAAAGCGATCGCCCTTTTTCGTTTTCCAGACCGGTCCGGAGCGATTCCCGCTTGGAAATCCCCGGATCACGGCAAACACTCCGCTCATGTTTCTTGGTCTCGATTCCTCCACCCAATCCATCACCGCTGTCCTGATCGATCCCACGTCAGGAGAAATCAACTGCCAGCTTTCCGTCAATTTCGGAGCGGACCTCCCCCACTATCAATCCCCCAGCGGATTCATCCCCGGCGGAACCGATGGAGAGGTGCATGCAAACCCGTTGATGTGGCTTGAAGCCTTGGACTTGCTTTTCAGCCGACTCGCCGCCGTCGCCGATCTCTCGAAAGTCAAACTGATCGCCGGCTCCGGCCAACAGCACGGCTCGGTGTATCTGGACTCCACCTTCAACACCCGCCTGGCCACGCTCGACAGCGCGCTTTGGCTCGCCCCCCAGATCGCCCCCGCCCTGACTCGCGCGACTTCGCCGATCTGGATGGACACCTCGACGGGTGCCGAATGCGCCGAAATCACCGCCGCGACGGGCGGTGCCGACGAAGTCTGCCGACGCAGCGGCTCGGTCGCCATCGAACGCTTCACCGGCCCACAAATCCGCCGGTTTTTCAAATCCGATCCAGACGCCTACGAGCGGACCAGCCACATTCATCTGGTGAGTTCGTTCATCGGCTCGGTGATCGCAGGCAAATCGGTTCCAATGGATTTCGGCGATGCCGCCGGCATGAATCTTCTCAACCTCGCCAAGCT
>JBEDKU010000250.1:0-7944 GCA_041172045.1 Verrucomicrobiota bacterium
GAGGTGGAACACCTTGCCGCCGGCCATGACTTCCTGGGTCTTCTCGTCGAAGGTCACGCGCTCGCCGGTGCGGACGGCGGCATTGGCCATGATGGTGGCGATCGAGTGCTGGTAGCCGGCCTCGACGGGGGCGTTCGGCTGCTTGCGCGAGCGCAGGCATTCGAGCCAGTTTTTCATGTGGGCGGTGGTGAGATCATCGGCCCCGGTATTCGCGGCGGTGATGGGGGCGGTGGCTCCTTCGAGATTGAAATCGGCAAGCAGGTTGGGCTGCATTTTCATGTCGGCGGCGTTCTTTTTGTCGAGACCGCCGTTGGAGGTGACCTTGCCGGTGGCGAGGTTGAGCTCGCCGCCGTTGGAGTAGTAAACCTCCTTGGTGCCGCCGGCGGAGTTGCTGAAGCGGGAGCCGTAGGTCACCTGGAAGCCGGAGGAAGGGTCATCGAGCGGGCCGTAGTCGAAGACGGCGGTGAGTGTGTCGAAATTTTTGCGGCCGTCCTTCCACTGGTAGATTCCGCCGTTCGCGGCGACCGAGCGGGGGTGGGGGAGTCCGGTGAACCAGTGGATGGTGTCGATCTGATGGCACATCCATTGGCCGGGGATGCCGGACGAGTAGGGCCAGAAAAGGCGGTATTCGAGGTAGGCGCGAGGGTCCCACTTGGCTTCCGGGCGGTTGCAGAGGAAGCGCTTCCAATCGGTGTCCTGTTCGCGGATCGATGCGACGAGGTCCGGCCGGCGCCAGCGTCCGGGTTGGTTGACGTTCCAAGTCATCTCGGCGGCGACGATGGGGCCGAACTGGCCGCTTTTCAGGTATTCTAGGGCGGCGTGATAAGTCGGGCCGGAGCGGCGCTGTGAGCCGACTTGGAGGATACGGTCGGACGCTTTGACCGCCTTGAGCGCGGCGCGGGCGTCCTGCATGGTTTCCGCGAACGGCTTTTCACAGTAAACGTCGCAACCGGCGGCGATCGCCTCGATGGCGTGGGTGGCGTGTTGGAAATCCGCGGTGGAGATGATGACGGCGTCGAGTTTCGCCTTTTCATACATTTCCTCGTTGTTGCGGTAGGTCTCGATGTCCTGGTCGAAGGTTTTCTTGAAAAACGCCTTCGCCTCGTCACGGCGGACGCTCCAGATGTCCGAGACGCCGACGATTTCGCAGTTGAACTCGGCGGCGACGGCTTTGTAGGCGGGGAGCAGGGCGCTTTTCAGGCGGTCGGAAAATCCGACGATGCCGATGCGGATCCGGTCGTTCGCGCCGGCGACGCGGGCTTGGCCGAAGGCGGTTTGGAAGGTTTGGGAAGCGAGCAAGCCGAGAGTGCTCAGGGAGCCGGTGCGCAGGATTTCACGACGATTCATAAGGGTGTAATAAGTGGGTTTGGTATTCTGGGATTGCCGATGGGGAATTCAGGGATTGAAGTTCCCCGGTGTCTATAACCCAAGCGGGCTACGCCTCCAGCAGCCGCTGATTTGTCAAAAATCACCGATTTCCGAGAAAATGCGACTTTGGGCTTGCAAGGTCCGGCTCATCCCGTAACACCTGCGGCCCGAATTATGGCTAAGAAAAGTTGGATCGCACGCAATGCGCGTAAAAAAGTAACTGTCGAGAAATATGCTGAACTCCGTCTCAAGCTGAAGGCTGAGAAGGATTACGTGGGTCTTTCCATGCTCCCGCGTGACGCGAGCCCGACCCGTTTGGTGAACCGCTGCGAGATCACCGGTCGCCGCCGCGCTTTCCTGCGCCGCTTCCGTCTCTCCCGGATTACCTTCCGCGAGCTTGCTTCCGCCGGGATGCTTCCGGGCGTGACCAAGTCGAGCTGGTAAACTGGCACGAGTTACGCTTTCTTGACGTGGGACGGAAATTACCCGTTCCCACGTTTTTCATATGCCCATCTACGAATACGTTTCTGAAGCTTCGGAAGACCCGGAGCATAGTTGCCGCGTCTGTGCCCGAGGATTCGAGCTCAGACGCCCCATCGACCGGGCTCCCTTGGAGGTCTGCCCGCTCTGCAAGAACCCGGTTAAAAAGGTGATTTCGCGGATCAACACGCCGACGATCACTAAGCCGCTCTCCGTGAGCGATGCGAAGAAGGCCGGATTCACGATCCTCGAACGCCGTGATCAGGGCGTTTATGAAAAACTTTGATGCCGTGATCTCCGACTACGCCATCAATTTACTCGCCGCCGCCGATGTGGTGCATGACTTTCCCTCGCTGGGGCAGTCGCTCATGTATATTCTGGGAATCGTCTTTTTCTTGTTCCTCAACGCGTTTTTCGTCGCGTCCGAATTCGCGATCGTGAAGGTCCGCCCCAGCCAGTTGGAGGCGCTCTCCAAGGAAAACGGCTCGGATCCAAAGCTCGCGCTGCATGTCGTCAACCATCTCGACGGCTACCTTTCCGCGAACCAGCTCGGAATTACGATTTCCTCGCTGGCTCTGGGTTTCCTCGGCGAGCCATTCGTCAAAGCCTTGGTTTATCCGGTGCTCGCATCCACCGGCATGCCGGCGAACTGGATCTACTGGATTTCCCTGATCCTCGCCTACGCTTCGTTCACCTTCCTGCATGTCGTTCTTGGCGAACTGGTTCCCAAATCGATTGCCATCCGCCGGGCGGTTCCGGTCACGATGACCTTGGTCGGGCCCTTGCATTTGTTTTTCAAGGGCTTCCACTGGGTGATCGTATTTTTCAACGGCACGGCGAACTGGCTGTTGAAGAACATCTTCCGCATCGACCCGATCAGTGAGAGCGAGCACATCCACTCGGCCGAAGAACTGGCGCTGCTCGTCACCCAGAGCGGAAAATCCCAGGAAGTCACCGAAACCGAGCGGGAAATCCTGATCAACGCCCTCGGTCTCAACGAGCTGTGGGTGCGCGACGTGATGACGCCGCGCAACAAGGTGGTCATTCTCGACGCCGACCAACCTTTCGAAAAGGTCCTCGAAATCGCGATGCGCAGCAAGCACACGCGCTTCCCGCTGGTCAAAGGCCACCTCGACCACGCCATCGGTCTCATCCACATCAAGGATCTTTTCAAGCTGATCAACGAACCCGACCCGGACCTCATGCGGATCAAGCGCGAGCTGAAAATCGTGCCGGACACGATGCCGCTCGACACCTTGCTCCAGTTTTTCCTCCGCGAGCACGCGCACCTTGCCATGGCGGTCGACGAGTTCGGCACGCCCGTGGGCATCGTTTTCCTGGACAACGTGATGGAGGAACTCGTCGGCGACATCCAGGACGAGTTCGACAACGAGCGTTCTTCCTTCACCCGCATCAATGACGATGAATTCGTCATCGAAGGCGCGATGACCCTCAACGATCTCGCCGGCCACGTGCCCGAGCTTTTCCTCGAAAGTGGCGAGGTGACCACCATCGGCGGCTATCTCACCCAGCAGCTCCAGCGTTTCCCGGAAGTCGGCGAGACGGTGGAAGTCCTTGGCTACGAAGCCCGGGTGACCAGCACCGACGGCCGCCGCGTGGGCCAAGTGTATTTCCGCAAGCTGCCGGATCCGGATGAGGACGAGGAGAAAAAGGGCAAGACGGCGGCGGATCTGGATTGAGCGGGATTCCGCCTCCACGGCGACGCCGCGCCTGATTCAGGATCGTGGCAAATGGAAAAGAATTTTCCAACCACCGGGCGCATCGATGACATAGTCTTTGTTGCGATGAAGAATTCAAAAACCCGTTCAATCATCAATTCAGGCGGAAGAGGATTCACCTTGGTCGAACTTCTGGTAGTCATCGCCATCGTGGCGACGCTGGCAGTCCTGGTGTTTCTTGGCTCGTCGCGCGTCATTGAAAGCGGGCGCAAGGTTCAGGCCATGGCGCAGTTCCGGGATTTCCAGGTCGGCCTGGCGATGTTTGAGGTGGATTACCAAAAACCGCCCATTCCGGAATCCAAGCAATGGGACGGCTACGACACGATTTACGGCAATCCGGATCCGCTCTATCACAATAGATTCCTGGTGGCGACACTGGTCGGCGAGAGCAAGGAATTCGCCTACACCGGGGAAACCTTCCGCGTGGACGACGTGAACCGCCTCAAGCAGTCATACGTCCAGTTCCCCTTCAAGGCCGACAAAAAAGGCGGTGTCGGTTCCGATGGAAATCTTTACGATCCCTGGGGCGGCGAGGTCATCGTGGCGGTCAACGGCTTCAAAGGGAAAAACCTCGATCTAGTGGATTTCCGCAACGGCATGAGCGACCGCCGCCTGCACACCTGGAAACTCGCGGAATACACCGATACCAAGCCCAAGGACCAGGCCTACGTTTTCTGGTCCTATGGCAAGGATAAGAAAAAGGGAAAAAAAGGCGCAAGCCCGGGAGCCGTGGTGCCCTACGCCGGCTCCGACGACGTGATATCCTGGTGATCGCTACCTCGGCTTGAGAGCTGCGAGAATTCCCTCACAGCCATCCTCCAGCAAGTGGATGACGTGGTCGAATCCGCGCTGTCCGCCGTAGTAGGGATCCGGCACGCGCAGGTCGTCGTGGTGACGGCAGAAGCTCACGAACGGCTGGATTTTTGCATGCCATCCACCGGTTGTGTCGAGCTGCCGGACGTCGGTGAGATTGCTCTCGTCCATGGTCACGATCAGATCGAACTTTTCCAGGTCGGCGGCCTGGATCTGCCGCGCGCTGCCCGCGACCTGGAAGCCCTTTTGCCTGAGCGACTCCGCCATGCGCGCGTCCGGCGGCGCTCCCTGATGATGGCCGATGGTCCCGGCGGAATCGATTTCAAACTCCTGCTCGCGGCCGGCGACCACCACCTGATTTCTGAAGATGATTTCCGCCGCCGGGGACCGGCAGATGTTGCCAAGGCAGACGAAAAGCACACGGTGGCGGGAGGTGGCGGACGACATGCCCGGCAGTTCAAAGAAAACCCGGCATCTGGCAATCCTAATCCCGCAATTGGAGTAGCGAAAATAAGTCGCGCTCAGGGAAATACAGCGCAACCATCTCCACAGTGCGCGGTTATCAGCTCACTCGATTGAAATTATGAAAAATCCTTGGATCTTCCCTCTTGCAGCGTTGGTGGTGGGTGCCGCCGGCGGATACATTTCCGGTAAAAACTCAGATGCGGGCGTTAGCGCACCCAGCGTCGAGGAATCGGCCCAGCGCACCCGCACGTCCGCCCGGCCCGGTGCGGGCTCCTCGAACGGGGAAACCACCAAAAAAGGCCGCTCCACGGGCAACAGCACTGACCAGATCGCCCGCATGCCCGGTAACTCCACCCGCATCCAGGCGCTCATGGATTTCTACAGCGGACTCACCCCCGAGCAACTCGCGGCGGAAGCCACCAAGCTCGAAGGCCTGCCGATGGGCGAGCGCATGATGGCGTCTTTCCTCCTCTTCGGGCGCTGGGCGGAAGTCGATCCCACCGCCGCGATGGCGTTTTCCAACACCATGGGCATGGCGGGTGGTTTCGTCCGTCCCACCATTCTCCAAAGCTGGGCCAGTGTGGATCCGGCGAACGCCGCCAAATACTACGCCGAGAATCCGCGCGAGTTCGCGATGATGGACATGATGGGCGGCGGACGCGGTCGCGGCCCGATGGGCGGCCAGGGCGCTTCCTCGATCATCGCCACCGAATGGGCGCGTCAGGATCCCGCCGCTGCCTTGGCTTGGGCCAATTCGCTGGCGACGGGCAAAAACGACGCGTTGAGCGCCGTCGTCGGAGAAGTCGCCAAGACCGACCCGCGCAAGGCGGCGGACATGCTGGGGAAACTGGATCCGGAGCAGCGTGCCGGTGCCTACCGTTCGGTGGCCGCTCAATACGGTGCTCTTGATTTCGCCGAAGCGCAGACTTGGATCCGCACCCTGCCGACGGACGAACAGGAAGGTGCTCTCGCCTCCGCCATCACCGGACTTTCCGACAAGGATCCGGTGGCTGCCGCCAAGCAGGTCTCGGCGATGCAGGAAGGCGAGGCCAAGGACCGCCTCGTCGGCGACGTGGTGGAAGACCTCGCCCGCAAGGACCCCCAAGCGGCGGAGGATTTTATCAAGGAGCAAACCAGCGAGCGGGCGCAACGGGATGCAATGCGCGAGCTGATGCCCGCCCTGACCGGGAAAAACCCGATCGCCGCCCTCGCGTTCGTGAACTCCTATCAACCCGGTGCCGTCCGCGACAGCGCCGCGCAAGCCTACGTCTGGAGCAACAACACCGGCGCGCCCGCGGAATTGGTCAAAGTCGCGGAAACCATCACGGACGAAGGCGACCGCGACCGCACCGTCGGCCTCGCCGCCATGCGCTGGATGCGCGAGGATCCCGCCGCCGCCAAGGCCTACGTCGAGGCGTCCACCTCCCTCTCGGATGAAGCCAAGCAACGCATCACCGAAGGCCGCGGTATGTGGGGCGGTGGAGGTCGCAGAGGACCCGGTGGTGGCGGAAATTGATTTCCTGTGCCACTCTGTCGCCATGGATCTAGCCGAAGTCACCTGCCCGACCTGTTTTGAAGTGTTCGAAGTCGCCATGCCGCATCCGGACGAGATGCCGGCGGAGGTGGACTACGATTGTGAAGTCTGCTGCCGCCCGATGATCATCGTTTTCACGGAGGACGAAGTGTATGCGAAGGGCCTGGGGGACTAGGAAGATATTGGCGTGATGCCTTTACTCCTCCCATGCACCCGGACGCAAATGAGCCGAACGCGTTTTCAATCGCGTCCGGCTTGAACTTCTATCCGAAGAGCGGTTTTCATCCCTCGGGCAGGAAAAGAGGAATCACTCGTCCTTTTCCTTATCGACTTCGATTTCGCCGTCGTCCTTGTCGATCTTCGTTTTAGTGGTCGTGTTGCCTTCCTTGGACTCGATCTCGATCTTATCCTCATCTTCCGTATATTTGATGGAAGGGATTTGAACCGAATCGACGATCTTATAGGCATCGTCCACGGCCACGACGTTGCTGCCGGCGATGTAGTAACGGATGCCGGACCCAGGCGCTGGAAGGACTTTGACCAGATCAGGAGTGGCAGCTACCAGATAGGAACGCTGCGCCTCGGTGATGACCACACCGGGTTCGATCCGTGAGGTGCGCCAGTTGGAAGGGATTTCCTTCACTTGGATCCGGGTGGCGTAGCCGGGAGGCAGTCCGTGGGGGTTGCCTTTATATTCGTTGAAATAGGTGACCACTTTGGTGCGGGCCTCGGGGTTGAAGGTGGTGGTCGTTGTAGTGGTATCGGTCACGGAGCCGTCCGCGCCCCGGCGGCTCTCGGTGGTCTCCGTGGTTTTGGATACTTGAGCGGCCAGCGGAAGGATAGTTCCCAGGGTGGCAAGGCAACAGGTTTTGATGATGGATTTCATAGGGTTGGTTCTGGTGGTTTAAATCCGATCCGGTGGATTCGAATGGACGTGGCTTCCCATCGCAGGTGGAGTGCCAAAGCGCCGGATGCCGTAGAATCAAGGTTGCGGCGTCCGCTCCCGCCAGGAATTGACCGCGGGAGGCTGTATAATGCGTGAGAAGCATTGCAATTTGCCGATCTCACCTTGTTCCCCTATTGGAAAAACCGGTGAATGCAACCGATTGAAACCGGAATATAGGGACGGGGTGAGCAGGCGGTCGTGTGGAAGGCTTTGACGTTATTCGGATCTATCTGTCGTGAATTTTCGATCGCCTGCGGTTCAAGCCGGAATGAATTTGCCTAAGAGGCCGTCTGAAAAATCAAAGATTCGCAAAATTCGCCAGATTCGTGGTGCCAAAATCGTCGTATTTCTCACAATCCCCGGCATCTGCCAATCCCGACAGGTGGACTAAAGCCCCGCGCTCCAATTTTCAGACAGTCTCTAATCGGTTTTCAAATGGATGCTCCACCTCGCGAAAACCCGCTTTGAATCCGCTCGGGATGTGCTTTCTTCAAAGCATGTTCGTTACCAATCCCAATCCGACGCGCATTCCCGGGCTCCGCAGCCCCTATGATTCAACCGGAGACCTCGTCTATTTTGGAAGGATGCTCGACAAAATC
>JBEDKU010000251.1:0-3050 GCA_041172045.1 Verrucomicrobiota bacterium
ATAGAGGTCCGGCCCGGAGTAGCCCTGGGCATACAATTTTCCCGGTCCGGTATCGCCCGCGTAGGCCGTGCCATAGAGCGAGATCAGCTGATACTCATACGCCGACTCCTGCTTGGTCACCGCTTCGTTGTAGTCGTCCAGGCTGTCGTTCTGGACCCTCAGCTGTCGATTCATCGTGCCAGCCTGATGGAAGGCGTTCTTGGCATTGACGGAAGCCTTGATCGCGCGCTCGTAAATCTGCTCGAAATGGGATTTCCCGGCGGCCACTTCGGACGGCGAGATGTCGAAGGCCATCGCGTCATGCGCCAGGCCGAGCGGATTCAAGTGGGCCTGCAAGCTCGCGCTGAGGCTGAGAATCCCGGCGCCGCTGGACACCAGTTCGTTCAATTCCGGCACCGTGGTGCGGTCGATCTTCTCGATGCCCTCGTGCACGTTATCCACGTCCGGCAGCATGGCATTCGCGCTGACCCAGTTCAAATAGGCGCCTTGGAAGGTGCGGGACGACCATTCGTCCACGCCCCAGTGGCGGGTTTTTCCGGTGCTGGAATTCACCTTGGCCTCGTGGAAATGGGACCAACCGTATTCCTCGCCATCCTGATGCTCGTTGCGGGCGGTGAAATCCAGAATGTCCTCGCCGGTGCGGGCCAAGGCCGCGGCGGCAGCGGCGAATTTCCGCTCGTCCTTGTAGTCCACTTCCACCGTCTGGCCGAGAACCGACACGGTCTCCGCCTTGGGAACCCAGTCGAAATACGGGCTGGTCAGCAGCTTGTAGTAGCCGGTGATCGCGGTGAGATAATGACCGTAGGCATCACCATGGCCTTGTGGAAACATCGCCTGCGCGTCAGCCGCATCGATCACGCCGTTGGCATTCGCGCTGCCGGATTTTTCCTTGATGCCATAGTTCACGGCATAGATCGGCTCGCCGGACTCGATGCCGTTGATGTAGTTCCAGTAAAGCCTGTTATAGGCAGGGCCGACGTTCGTGTTGGTCCCGAAATCGTCGCGGCCGCGCAACAGGCCGAGGGTTTCATCCATCATCGTGGCCACCTGTCCCTCGAAGGAAAAGCGGGCGGAGCTGACCTCGGAGGAGTTGAGCTGACCGTCGATGAGCAGCGTGGGATTCTGGGCATCGTCCCAGGCCTCGTTGCCGAGAGTCGAGTAGAGATCGCTCAGATAGCCCGCGGCCAGCTGCAGCGTCTGATTGACCGCGGTGGTCGAGACTCCGGCGTCGAGGCTCTGGGCTTTGACGCGGTTGAGCACGGTTTCATAAATCTCGATCAGGCCGAAGTCGTTGATATTGTCGAGATTGAGCGCGACATCCCCTTCCCATCGCTTGCCGGCCTGGGTGAGCGCGCTGACGTCGGTGCTGACCGGGTTGTTATAAAGGTCGGTGTTGCGCTGGTTGAACGGGTTGATGCCGTCGAGCACGCGCTTGACCCAGCTTTCCACCAGCACCGGTTCCATCCAGTCGCTGTAGGTCTCGCTGGGGGCGACCATGTTGATGCCCGCCTTCGGCTTGTAGCGCATGGTGAAATAGTTGTCGCTGAAGACCAGCAACGTGTTGCCGGCGATGGAGTTCGAAGAGCCGCCGATCATCACGGTGTTGGTCAGCGGCGTGTTGGAGGCGTTGATCCACTGGGAAGTGACCAATTCGTTTTTCACCGGGACGTGCATCCGGAAGTCGATGTTGTGGACAGGGCTGTTCGCCCCGTTCGGTGAATAGAGCGCCACTTCGATCCGGTTGTTGCCGATCACGAACAGCGACGGGTCCACCTCGAACTGGTCGCCGAGTCCGTCGACCGCCAGCCCGGAGCGGGCCGACTGCGGGGTCAGGTTGCCCGGAACCGCGGTGCCCGAGGGCAGTTGGTAGGCGAGCGCGGGAACGCCGTTGACGTATAACAGAAAACCATCCGTGGAGTTGAGGTCCGCACTGAAGACGAACTGGGACGGAACGGAACCTGTCAAAGACAGACCCGCCCCGCTCTTGAACAACCTGCCCGGACGGCCGGAACCATTGATGTAGGCGCTGCCGTTTACCGGGTAGCTTTTCGGCAGGGTTTCCAGAGGTGTCGGCGGATAGGTCAACAAGGAGCCGGCCGCCGGATCCGACTGGGGATCGGTGATGAGATACCAGGTGTTGGTCGCGGGTGCGGTGGTGCCGCCGAGGACCCGGACCGTCGAGTAGGAATAAATGGCCGGAGCCGCGCCGCCGGACGAAGGCAGGTAGGACCACTGGAAATCATAATTCTCGGGGTGGGCCGCGAAATCGCCGCTGTGGCGCAGGGTGACCTGCTCGTCGAGGGGATTGGAGGAAAGGAGCTTCTTCAGATCGCCCTGATAGATCTGCGGAACCACCTTGATGATCTTCATGTCCACGCCCGATCCGGGCGGAGTGAAGGCCTTGCCGTCACTGAACAACAGCGTCACATAGCCGGCTCCCTTGCCGGTGGCGCTGAGCGCGTAGCTGTCGACCGCCGTGTCGGAATAGGAGACCTCCGGCAACGACTGGGCGCCCACTTCCACGTTCTTCGGCGAGTCCACGATGTAGGTGCCGGGCTTGGCCGGGTCTTCCTTGAACGTCTCGACCCGGGTGCCGAGCGCGTTGATCGCGTTGTCCCATTTGGATTTGTCGGAATCGGTGGCGATCACGAGCCCCTTGAGCGCCGCGGTATCCGCCGGACTCAGGGTGTTGAGGTTCAGATAGTCCTCGCCGGCGACGGAGTCCACGAACTCGCCGTCCAGTTCCAGGCCACCGATGTCGCCGAGCTGCGGATTCAGATAGAAACGCTGCTGCAGATGGGGCGGCGCGAGCTGGAAGTAGGTCTTGCCGTTCTGCGAGGTGGTCTTGAGCGAGCCCGGCAGCGCGGACAGCCCCACGGCGCTGCTGTTGAGCAGGACCGTCTTGGCGCGGGTCGGATCGTGCAGGGTGACGCTGGGCGCCGCGGAGCCGCTGATGGCGATGGACTGCTGATAGAGAACGCGCGCGCTGGTCTGGCCACGGACCGCCGGGAGGCCGTTTTTCGAAAGGGCGAGCGTTTCCGCCACGCTGA
>JBEDKU010000252.1:0-2630 GCA_041172045.1 Verrucomicrobiota bacterium
GCTCGTCGATGATCACTTCATGGCCCGCATCGGCCTCGCCCTGCCCATCAATCAGCAGCCCGACATGCAAGTCATCGCCGAAGCCTGCAACGGCGAGGAGGCGCTCGAACTCTACCGCCAGCATCTGCCGGATGTCGTCATCATGGATTATGCGCTGCCGGACAAAACCGGTCCCGAGATCGTCACCGCCATCCGCACGGAGTATCCCGGCGCCCGCGTGCTATTGCTCTCCGCGCATGAGGGCGAGGAGCAAATCCATCGCGCCATCGAAGCCGGCGTCTGCGGCTATTTGACCAAAAACTCCGACTGCGCGCTCGTCCTCGACTCCATCCGCAGCATCGCCACCGGCCACAGCGCCTTCCCGCCCGCCATCGCGGAAAAAGCCGCCGCCCGACGTCTGCGCCCTATTCTCACCGAGCGTGAGCTTGCGATTCTCAACCTCCTCGCGCAAGGCAACACCAACAAGCTCATCGCTGCCGAGCTCGACTTCAGTGAGAGCCTCATCAAACAACAACTCGTCCGCATCTTCGACAAACTCGGTGCCAAAGACCGCGCCCACGCCGTCATGCTGGCCATCGAGCGCGGACTGGTGAACACACTTTGAGTTCGTTTTACTGTCAGATTTGCGGTTGGGTAGGGGGGAAAGTCACGTTGTCGTGCGCGGCGAGTAGGTCGCCGCCTTTGCGACGCGAGCCTTTGAAGCCCGCGCCTTTATCGCCCACGGAAGATGTCGTTAACCTGTTCATGTTGATTGATGACGCACGCGAAGATAAACGCGCCCTGCCATTCGTCGGGAAGTTGCCGCATGCGAGTCCATGCCGAAGGGTCCCAGCCCGTCCGATGTGCGGGAGGATGAGCAAGAAAACCGTAGGCCAGCGGAGTGTTTGGCAAGGGAAGGGCACAGTCATCGTGTGGTGAGCAATTCCCTCGTGGAGATGCGGAAAAAGTGCGTCTCCTGCCTCGTGGCTGGTTCGTATTGCGGTGCGCTTGACAAGTCAATGCACCCGCAGAGCTTGCCGCGCTCCGGAGTGCACAAAAAAGGGGGCGCTGACTTTCGCCAGCGACCCCCGCCCTAGTCACAAAACTCAGGCATCCGGGATTCTTTACCCATTGCGTCGGCGGCGCAGCAGCAAAAGTGTTCCCAGTCCACCAAGCAGCGCAGCGACGTTAGGCTCTGGAATGGCCGTCATGGTTACAAAACTGCTGCCGGTCAGGTCGCCGGTGTAGTTCGTGCCCGCTGAGGTGTCGTTATAGTTGAACGACCAGTTCATGCCGCTGAAGTTGATGGTGGAATCATCCGCGAGGGTGCTGCCGTAGTTGAAGAGGCCGCCGTTCCATGCGCCGGAGTAGCTGATCAGGGTGAGCTTTTCCCCGATGCTCCATGAGCCGGCTCCAAGTTCGCCCAGGGTGAGGAGCGCCATATTGCCCAAGTCGAGGGTCAGGTTGCCAGTGACCGCGGTGAGGTCGCCCGCCACGCCGGCAGCGGCATCATTGTTGACTTCATAGGCAAAAGTGGATCCGGCTTCCAAGGTCAAGACCCCGGTCGTCAGGCTTTCGATGCTGTTGCCGGCGGCGATTATGCCGCCGCTCTGTACGGTGACCGAGCCACCAATGCTGCCGCTTCCTTGGAGGGTGCCGCCATTGCCAACAGTGGTGGTAGTGTTCGCCAGCGAGCCGTTCACCGCGAGGGTGCCGCCGGCAACCGTGGTTGCACCGTTGTAAGTGTTAGCTCCGGAGAGGACGAGCGTGCCGGCATTGTTCTTGGTGATGCCGGCGGTACCAGTGCTGTTTTGGATGACGCCGGAGATGATGACGTCCTGCGCGACCTGATCGCTATCGTCGATGTTGAAATTGCGGAGCGCTCCGTTGAGGTCGAGGGAGGCGGAGATGGTAGTGGTGCCGTTGTTGAATCCGACAGCACCTGCGTTGTAGGTTACAGCACCATTGAGCTGAAGCACGCCGCCTCCAGCGGAGTCGATGATCCGGTTGACGGCACCCAGGGCAGTGGTGCTGGCGGTCGAAATGGTGAGCGCCGCGCCGACGGCATCCGTCTTCCCGTTGAGGTCGAGGGTGGAGGTGCCGGCAACTGCTTGGCTCAGGTTTACCGGGCCGGTGCCGAGCACGCTGTTTGCACCCAGCTTCAGGGTGGACCCGCCAGAGATCACGCTGCTGACGTGATTGTTGCCAGCATTGTCCAACCTCAGGGTGCCGGCGCCGTTGACATTGAATCCACCACCGGCCTGCAGCGCGCCCGTGATCACCAGGTCGTCCGTTGCCGATCCATCACCCACCGCGAAACTGCGAGCCGTCGCGCCAGTGGCAAGATCAGCAGAAATCGTGGCCTGACCGTTTAGGTTGGCTCCACCGGCATTGTAAGTCAGCGTGCCGCCCAGAGTGAGCACCCCGCTTCCACCCGTGCTGGCAATCGAGTGGGTGAATCCTGCCGCAGTAGGTGCTGCAACACCCAGGGTGACCGAGGTGACCGTATCTGAGAAGCCGTTGAGATCGAACGTGGCGCCCGCGGCTGAAGTGTTGTTTCCGACGTTGATGGAGGTTGTATCGGTGAGCACGTTGCTCGCCCCCAGTTTCACTGTGCTATCCTGAATGATTAAGTTGCCCGTGTTCGTATT
>JBEDKU010000253.1:0-29314 GCA_041172045.1 Verrucomicrobiota bacterium
GCCGAGGAAATCCACCTCAACCCGTTTTTGATCGAAAACGGTGTCGAGTGCCTGGAGTCCGACCTTGGCGAGTTCATCATCCAGCTCGATAACGACGAGCCCTCGCACATCGTCAAACCCATCATCCACAAGAACCGCCGCGAGATCGCGGACACCTTCCTGCGCGAGGGCATCGCCGTCGATTACAACGACGATCCGGAAACCATCACCCGCCGCGCCCGAGTCCATCTGCGGGAAAAATACATGCAGGCGCAGGCCGGCATCACCGGCGGCAACTTCGTCTGCGCCGACACCGGACGCATCGCGCTGGTCACCAACGAGGGCAACTCCCGCTTCGGCATGGCTCCCGTGGGCGTCCACATCGCGCTCATCGGCATCGAGAAAATCATCCCGCAGGAAAAAGACCTCGCGGTTTTCCTCAACCTGCTGGGACGCTCCGCCACCGGCCAGCAGCTCACCGTTTACACCGAGTTCATCAACGGTCCGAAATCCGCCAACCAACCCGACGGCCCGGAGCACATGCACGTCGTCTTCATGGACAACGGCCGCACCGACGTGCTCGCCTCGAACTGCAAGGAAATCCTCCGCTGCATCCGCTGCGGTGCCTGCCAGAACGTCTGCCCGGTCTACCGGCAGGCATCCGGCCACGCCTACCGCTCCACCTACGGCGGCCCGGTCGGCGCGGTGCTGTCGCCCATCCTTTTCGGCAGCCGCTTCCCCGAACTCGCGGACCTTCCCAAGGCCTCCTCGCTCTGCGGCGCCTGCAACGAAGTCTGCCCGGTGGACATTCCGATCCCGGACCTTCTCCTCCGGCTGCGCGACAAGGCGCACCGCGAGCACATCCACTCGCCCGCCGCCATTCCGATGTCGCCCTTCGCCCTGCTTGCCACCTCGCCGTCGCTCTGGCGCACCGCGATGACCATGTCCAAGGCGATGAACCACCTGCCCATCCAGGTCGCGCCGATCAAGCCGCTGCAGGACTGGCTTGGCCAGCGCACGCTGCCGGACTCCCACGGCGGTGACTTCCGCAAGTGGCTCAAGGCGCGCCGGAAGGGATAGCCCGTCTAGCGGACTTGGTTGGGAAATCCGGCTGGGAAACCGGGTCGCGCGGTCCCTCCGTGATCGCGTAATCATCTAGAGCTTGTATTTTTTAGAAAATGCGTTTAATTAACTGTTATGAAGTCCTTCCCGACATCACTGCTGACCTGTTTGGCAGTGTTGATTTCATGCGTTGCATGGATTGCGGGAACCTCGTGGTTTTTCGTTCACTGGTTGGATCTTTCCAGCACGACGGGATGGATCATTGCGGGAGCGCTCGGCCTTCTTTGCGCGGCAGCGGCGCTGGTCCTGCGGCATGAGGTGCTGAACGCCATCGAACTGCCGGACGATGTGGATCTGGATGGGGTCGCGCCCGATGCGGCGCATGCCTACGGGGAGCGGCAGTCGCACGTTCCGGTGCTGCCGGTTGAAGCGGCTCCCGCGTTCCGCGTGCCGAGCCGGTATTATTGACAAGTGGCTGGCTGTCAGTTGATAGGGCGTCGGCGGCCTGCCATCTCCCAAAATTCCATTGCAGGGTTCCTTCCGCTCGGATAGTGTGACGGGTGGAATTTCAACCACTCATCGCCATGAATACCCAGCCGGAGAATTTGTCGTTACTTGAAAAGAAAATCCTGGAGGCCGAATCCAAGCTTCAAGCATTGGAACAAGAAGTTGAGGAAATCGGCCAGCCTGCGGGGCATGAACTCAAGCGGCGGCTCGACGTGCTGAAGATCGAGGCCAAGGCGCTCTCGAGAAACTTCGAGGAGTCGAAAAACCGCGGGGAACCCGATTCCGTCCGACTGGAAAAAATCGAGGCGCTGCTCCACCACATTGAGGATGAGGAGTTTTCCGTCGGCCACGACGCGGATTTCCTGCACCAGGCGGCCCCTTCGTCGGTGACCATCGCGGTGGAGACAAGCGCCCACCTTGTCGATGCGGTCCGGTCCGGATTCCGGCGGGTCATCGGCGACCACCACCCGCTGGGAACCTCGGTTTTTGTGAACCACACCCATGAAAACCTGGAAACCGAGTTCGGGCTGGTGGACTCACCGGCCCCGGACTCGGAATCCACCTGAGAGATGCCGCCGCCTTCAGAGCCCCCAGGCTCCGGCTTGCGTGCGTTTCGCGGTGCTTTCGAGATCCCTGAGGTGGGCCTTGTGCTTCGCGGCGGGTGTTCCGTCCGGTAAATCCGCGCCTTTGGTGTGGATGCGGACGAATCCTTTTTCCACGAGGAGTTCGTGCAGCCAACGGGATTTTCCCTCCTGTCGCACACCGACAACGGCGTGGAAGCGGTTGTCGTTGAAAGGACTGTCCCAGCGGGTGTGAATGTCGAACGGGCAGCTGGCGAGCAGCTCCAGGGTGAAATGCTTGGCGTTCTGGCCAATTTTCACCGCCTGCTGCGGGGTGATGCCGCCCATTTCCGCCGCTTGTTGGCGGATGCGCTGATGGTTGGTGTCGCCGCCGGCGTAGCTTTTGAAGGCGCTTTCCGGGGTGTCCACGAAGTAGAGCCGGAATTCGGTTTTTTTCCCGTCGGGTAAATTCACCAGGAAGCTGTCGCCGTCGTTGTTGCGGGCCTCGGCGAGGGTGCAGTTGCGGAAAAGTTCGTAGGTGCCGGATTTTTCAGGCCTCTCCGC
Source organism: Verrucomicrobiota bacterium (assembly GCA_041172045.1). Lineage (GTDB taxonomy): Bacteria > Verrucomicrobiota > Verrucomicrobiia > Verrucomicrobiales > Akkermansiaceae > Luteolibacter. The sequence goes on from JBEDKU010000253.1 coordinate 2,673, forward strand.
GGTTTTACCGGCAGGCTGCGCGTGGGACTCCCGCTCGGTCTTCGGCGCGGGGCGGGTTTCGTTGAAGGTCCAGACCGCGACGGCGGCGATGACGAGCAGAACCGTGAACCAGGAATTCTTCGGCTTGGACTTCGTGATCATCTCACAACCCGCTGAATCCTTCGTAAGGCTGGTAGGTCCCGGTGGGCAGGGCCACGGGGCGCCATTCGCGGTTCATCTGCCGGTGTTTGTTGATGAAGTCCGTGGGATCGGCCCAGTTGACGAAGTCCGCCGGGACGCCGTTGCGGGCCATGCCGATGGTGATGTTGTGGCGGATTTCAAAATGAAGGTGGGCCGGATACATGCCGAAGTTGGAGCCGATGGTCCCGATTTGCTGGCCGCGTTTGATGCGCTGGCCGACTTTGACGAGAATCTGGTCGAGGTGGCCGTTGAGGGTGTCGATGTATTTCACCTGGCCGGAGGTGTCCCGGTAGGCGTGGCGGGTGAGGACCACGTTGCCCCAGCCGGTGCGCACGTTGTGGGCGAAGGTGACGATCCCGTCGGCGATCGCGAAGACGGGGTCGCCGAGATCCTTGTCACCACCGGCGCGGCCGTTCCAGTCCTCGCCGTAGTGGCGGGGTTCCCGCAAGCGCAGGCCGCGGGCCTTGTAGTAGCCCTCCGCATTGGGCTTGCCGACGGGGAAGTCGAAGCCGTCCGCGAGATTGATTTTATGGTCCTGGGCGCTGGCGGCAGGGCAGCTGAGAAGCACCGCGAGGAGCGCACCCAGTTTCCGCCATGTCTTGCCGCCTGCCGTCATCGGGCAACACTGGACTCTTCGCAGCGGCCCGCCGCAAGCGCAAAAAAAGCGGCAGGGCCGTGAAGCCATGCCGCTTTGAAATTCAGGGCGCTGTGAAATCAGGCCTTTTCATCGATCGTCACCGGGCGGTAGCCGCCGATGGATTTGAAATAGAGCAGCAGCAGCAGGAAGATCACCGCCATGGTCGCCGGGATGTAGGCGTCAGCCTTCAGCGTCTTGCGGTCGCCGACGATGCTGGCTTCGGCGAGGGCTTTTTGATCCGGTGTCTTGTCCACGGCCTTCTGGGCTTCGGAAAGCTTGGTGCCATCGAGACCGGTGACCGGATCGAGGAACAGGAAGGAACTGGCCTTGACCGCCTTGTTCGCTTCGTAGAGCGGGGCGTTGGTTTCCTGGAGATGCTCGACGGTGAAGCGGTCCTTGGCATAGCCAAGCCCCGGGCCACCGAGCAGGCCGGCGGACATCATGCCGATGCCACCCATGATGGACATCGCGATGGCTCCGGTCCGTGGGAAGCGGTCGCCAACGACGGCCAACATGGTGGGCCAGAAGAAGGTCTTGCCGAGCGCGTAAACCGAAAGCGCCACCAACGCGCCGGTGAACGTGGTGATGCTGCTGACCATGTTGAGTCCGATGACGGCAAGCACCGCGCAGATCGACAGCAGGCCGATCGGGGAGATTTTCAGTTTGCTCTCGATGAAATGCGCTTGGAAACGCAGCGCGAACATGAGGAGCGAGGTGAAGACAAACAGGATCTTGCCCTGTGCCGGAGTGAGGATGTTGCCGGTGATGTTCTGGATCCAGTTGTCCGTGCCCAGCTCGACGGCACCGACGAGCGCGTGGGTGAGGAACAGGATGAACAGCAGGAACGAGCCCACCGCGAAATTCGTCTTTCCGGCGACGACGAACCAGAGCAGCAGCGCCACGCCCCATGAAACGTACATCCAGGCGGGTCCGGTGAAAAACTCGGCACCCGTGAAGAATGCCAGCACTCCGCCGAGCTGGGCCTTGAAGAAAAGACCGATGATCGCACAGGCGACGAGCGCCCCGAGCATGCCCACTTCCTTCATCATGTCGCCCATTTTAAGTCCCTTGGCCGCAGCCTCGGATTTCGGGAAGGTCTGGCCCATGAAGGCGAATCCGTAGAGAACGGTGGGGATCAGGAACAGGCCGAGCTGGATTTTCCAGTTCACGCCGCTTTCGCCGAGCGTCCAGCCGATGAGGCCGCCGAGCACCAGTCCGGCCGGCCAGGCGGCGTGGAGGATGTTCAGGTAGTGGGTGCGGTTATGAGGGAACAGCGTGGCGACCAGCGGGTTGGCGACCGCTTCGAGCGTTCCGTTGGCCAGCGCGAAAACGAAGGTGCCGATGTAGAGATACATGTAGGCGGTGTCCTGCACCTGACCCTTGTGGGCGGCGAAAGTGATCACCGCGGAAAGCACGTGCATGATGAAGGCCGCCGCCACCAGCTTGCCGTAGCCGATCTTATCGACGACCACACCACCGATGATGATGCCGAAACAGAAACCGGTGAAACCCGCTCCGCCGATGTCTCCCAACTGTGCTCCGGTGAAGCCGAAGTCCGCCGCCCAGTTGGCGAGAATGCCGCCCCGGACGCCGAAGCCGATGCCGGTTGCGAGAATGGCGAGGAAGCCGGCCCAGAGAAGCCGCTTGGCATTGGGGATGGTGGAGTTGTCTGTATTTGTCATGGGTTAATTGGTGATGGCGGGGATTATCGGTTACTGCGGCTGATGGCAAGGTTCTGAGTGAAAAAATTCCACATTTGTGGGATCGCCCCTCCGAGCGAATGAAACAGCGGCGGAAATACTCGGGTTTGCGGGCCGCTTCTTTCAGAGATCGCGATTCTGATGGTGGCCGCTTGCGGGAATTTCGGAAAAAACGATGCAACGATCCAGTACGGCGTCTTTTCCAACCCTTCCGCCCGCCCAAACGACCGAGTCCCGGACCACCGCTCCCGTTTCGATCACGGCTCCCGGACCGACGACGGACCGCTCGACGAGCGCGCCCTCCACCACCACCGCCTGCGGGTGAATTGCCGGCGCGAGACCCAGCTCGCGATGGGCTTGGAGATAAGACTCGCGGTCGCCGAGATCCAGCCAAACGCCCTCATCCAGGACGATGGCTCCGAGCCGGCCGGATTTCGCGAGTTCGAGAAATGCCGGGATGACGGAGATTTTCTCACCTGCCGGGATCAGGTCGAGGAAGTCGGGATTCACGCAGTAAATTCCGGTGAAGACGTGGGTTCCTTCCGCGCGACCCAGCAATTGGTGAATGTCGGCCACGCGGGTGCCGGATTCATCGAGTGCGATGTGTTTTGCCACGCCCGCCGAGCGCAGCGCCAGCGTCACCGGCAGCCCGGACGCCTGGTGCGCGGCGATGAGTTTTTCCAATGGCAGCGTGGAGAAAATGTCGCCGTTGTGGATGAGCAGCGGGTCGGCAGCCATCCATGTTTCGATGTTTTTCAACCCGCCGCCGGTTTCCAGCAGGACGGGTTCGTGAAACAAAGTTACCGCGTGCTCGTCGCCGAAATTCTCCCATGCTTGCGGGAGGTGGTGCGTGTTGACCGCGAAGCGCGAGATCCCGGCGGCCGCGCAGGCATCCATCGCCCACGCCGCCAGCGGGCGGTGGAACAACGGCACGAGCGGCTTCGGCAGGTGTCCCGTCAACGGGCGCAGACGGTTGCCGAGTCCGGCTCCGAGAATGAAGGCGTTTTTCACGAACGCGGCTTTGACTGGCAGGGCGGGGGATTTCAAGTCCGATCCCGCAACAGTCCTCGACTCCGTTCGAAATCCCTTCATCTTCCCGCCGATGCGCCGCACGGGAACCGTCCACACTCGCTATCAATCGCTGGAAATCTGGAAATCGGATCTGGCGACGGAGTTCCGGGTGGAAGGCGCGCTGCACGCGTCATTTCACCGGAAGCGCTTTCTCACCGGCCTTGCCTGGGATCTCATCGCCGCCGCCGCGCTGCTCCGCAAGGACGGTCCGCCGCGCTCGGTGCTGATGCTCGGCCTGGCCGGCGGCACCGCCTACCGCGTGCTGCGCCATCTGCTGCCGGACTGCAAGCTGACGGCCATCGACATCGATGCGGAAATCATCGATCTCGCCCGCAAACACATGGACCTCGGCGCGCTCGATATCGAGATTCACACCACCGACGCCTACCCGTGGCTGGCGAAAAACCGCCGCAAGTTCGACGTGGTTTTCGACGACATCTACCTCGCCGGCAAGACCGACGTCTTCCGCCCGCAGGCGTGGAATCCGGAATTGCTGACCCATCTCCGGCGGGCGGTGGCCCCCGGCGGCGTGCTCGCGGTGAATCTGATCACCGGCCGCGGCCACCGGACGATGCAGTCGCTCACGCGGAAAATTTTGTGCGACGCCTTCCCGCAGGTGCGCAGCCTGACGACCCCGGCGGGCATGAACGAGGTGCTCGTCGCTGGGGACGTCGTCGCGACCGGGCGGCAGCTCCTGCCTTACAATGAAGCCTTCCCGGACTGGCGCGACCGGATGTTCTGGGACCGCGTGGCCGTGAGGAGGATTTCCTAAAACCATGCCGGACATCATCCACGAGCTCTACGAAAAGCAGGTTTATCCGCCGATGAGCCATCCCTTGTCGGACCCGGCGGTGACGGCCGTGGCGTCGCGGATGGCCGGGCTGGACGTGCCCCATCCCCGGCGGGCGCGGATTCTGGAAATCGGCTGCTGCTCGGGACACAACCTGATCCCGCTGGCGCAACGCTGGCCGGAAAGCCGCTTCACTGGCATCGATTTGGCGGCGCGATCCATCGACGAAGCGCGCGATCGCGCCGCCCGGACGGGCCTTGGAAATGTGGATTTCCACGCGGTCGATCTGCGGGAATACGCGCCGGTGGACGGGCCGTTTGATTTCATCATCGCGCATGGATTTTTCTCCTGGGTGCCGGACGAGGTGAAGGCGGCGTTGCTCGTTTTCTGTCACCAGCACCTCAGTCCCAGCGGCATCGCGACCGTGAGCTTCAATCTGGAATGCGGCTGGAAACCCCGCCTGCCGGTGATCGCGAAGGCCCGCGCGATCCAACAAGCCGGCGGAGTGGACGAAATTCCCGCGCTGGAAATCCTGAAATCCGTCCTTCCTCCGGACGCCCCGGAAATCGCGATCATCGACGACATGCTGGCAAAAGGCCCCGCCATCCTCGCCTTCGATGACTTCGGTCCGGTCAACGACCCGTGGCCGCTGGAGCGCTTCGTGCAGGCGGCGGCGAACGCCGGGCTGCGCTGGCTGGGCGAATCGGATCCCGGAGAAAACTTTCCGTCGGAACTCAGCGAGGAGTTTCTCGTGGAGCTGCGCAACCAGGTGCGCGATCCGCTCGCCTACCAACTCGCCGTGGACGAGGCGATGGGGCGGACGTTCCGGTCCGGCGTGTTGTCCCGCGCCGATGCGCCCGTGGTGGAGCGGCTTTCACTCGAAAAGGTACTGGAATTTTCGTTCCGCGCGGGTGAAGCGCCGACGGATCCCGCCGACAGGGAGCTTTTTCAAATCATCCAATCCTTCGCCCCGTCCTGTGTGCCCGTGAGTCAAATCACGCCGGCCAGCGATGCCCGGTCGCTCGCCCGCCAGCTTCACGACGGGATCGCCCGCGGCTGGCTGCGGCCGCGGATCGAGCCGGTGGATTATGATCCCGAGCCGCCGGAATTTCCCCGGCTTGATGAATTCCGCCTGCTTTGCGCGCGGGAGAATCTGCCGCTGGTCGACGCCTGGCACAAGCCATGCGCGTTTCCCGAGCCGCACTATCAGGTGCTGGCGGCCATGAATGGCGACCTCAGCTGCGAACAGCTCGCGGCATTTTCAAAAAGCCGCTGCCCGGAACTCGCTTTCGACCCGTGGCTCCGGCATCTCGCCCGGCGAGGGATGCTCGCCTGATTATTTGGTGCCACTGACCGTGCCGCCGCAGCAACTGCCGTCCGGTCTGAAGTTCTCGGGCAGGCATTTGCAGGATTGCTTCATCGTCATCGGGTCCAACGGAGTGACGGTGCGGCAGGAGCTTGCGAAAAACGCAAGGGCAAGGATCGGGAGCAGCAGTAGGGATTTCATGGGATCAATCGGGTGTGGCTGACATTTAGCAAACCCGAATGAAAAACTCCAGCAATCTCTTTACACCCGGAATCACGCCAGCGGCTGGATATCCGGCACCGACGGCCCGGTCGCTTGGGCGAAGCGCGTTTTCGCCCGCGCCATGAACGTGCCCAGGCACAGGTCGGCGATTGGCAGCACCACGTTGAAATTTTTGTGCATGTAGCGGTGATGCAGCAAGTGGTGGCCGTTGAGCCTGCGGAACCACCAAGGCTTCTCCACCCGGCGCGCCTTCGGCAAGTGCATGCACCAGTGGATGTATTCGTAGAAAAGATAGTAGGAAGTGAAGGCGATGGCACCGCCGAGCACGAACGCCCATTGGCCGGTGATCCAGGAAAGAATCGCAAATGGGATCGCGCCGATCAGCACGATCACTGGACCGTTCCACCACGCCATCGGGATGGTTTCCTTGTCCTTCTCGTCGATCAGATGATAGGTCTTGTCCGCCTTGAAAGTGCCGTGGTGGACGATGGCATGCGCCCGGAATGCGTAGCGGAAGTTCCCGACCGGCCGGTGCATCACGTATTTATGAAGGGTCCATTCGAAAAACGAGGCGAACACGATACCGACGGCGATGCCGATAAGGCACCAGAGGATGAAAAATGTCATGAATAAGTTGGCAGAGTGATTTCCTGAGCCGCAGGACGGCTATACCGGGATTTCCGGGCTGACAAGTGCCATTGTGCGCGGGGATCCGCCGGTTAGAGCGTGGTGCCTTGTGGCACGGGCGTTCCGCGTATATTGCTCGCGAAGACTTTCATGGCTTTGATTCGGAATTCCACCTACCGCTCGCCCTCGTGGCTGCCCGGCGGCCATGCGCAGACCATCTACCCCGCCTTGTTCCGGCGCTTGCCGCCCGTCCCCTCACTCTTCGAGCGCCTGGAATTGCCGGACGGGGATTTCATCGATCTGGAATGGTCCGGAAACTCCGGCCCGCGCCTCGCCATCCTCTCCCACGGCCTCGAAGCCGACATGAAAACCGGCTACATCCAGGGCATGGCCGCCGCCCTGATCCGCCGGGGCTGGGACGTGCTCCGATGGAACTTTCGCGGCTGCGGCGGCGAGCCGAACCGCCTCCTGCGCATGTATCACAGCGGCGCGACCGAGGATCTGCACGCCGTCGTCACCCACGCGCTCGCCCGTCACCCGGCGGGCTCCATCGATCTCATCGGCTTCAGTCTCGGCGGAAACCTCACTTTGAAATACCTCGGCGAGCGTCCCGCCGCACTCCCGCCGCGCCTCCACCGCGCCGTCGCCTTTTCGGTGCCCTGCGATCTCGCGTGCTCGTCGCGGCAGCTCGCCATCCCGTCCAACCGCATCTACATGGATCGCTTCCTCGTCGCCATGCGCGCCAAGATCCGGGCGAAAAAGCGCTTGTTCCCCGACCAGCTCGACCTCGCCGGGCTCGACCGCATCCGCACCTTTCAGGAATTCGACGACCGCTTCACCGCGCCCATCCACGGCTTCCGCGATGCGGCGGACTACTGGGCGCGCAACAGTTCCCGCCAGTTCCTCCCGCACATCGCGCTGCCCACCCTGCTCGTCAACGCCGCGAACGACCCCTTTCTCGGCCCCGGCTGCCACCCCCGCGATGAGGCGGCGGCCAGTGGCTTCTTCCACTTCGAGTCCCCGGCCACCGGCGGCCACGTCGGATTCCCCACCCTCGGACACGGCGGCGAATACTGGTCGGAAACCCGCGCGGCGGAGTTTCTATCAGATGAATGACGCGTCACCGGCGACCGGCTCCAATCTGGAAAATACCCATCGTCAAATGACCCGCTACGTGCTAACCGAAAAGATGCGCCGATGCCACTCTCAAAAACCTCCCCACCCGCCTCCTCCTTCATTTTGCCGCTGCGATTTTTCTCCGGGCATCCCAAGATAGCCAAACTTAATAGTATTCAACACCGGTTGCACAAAGACGATGAAGCAATCGACTAACAATCCTTGGCATCCAACCGGCATAAGCCTTCAATCTCTTATCATCCGCCGGGGCGGTCGCGCCCTTGGATACACTATTGCCTTTGGCTTAAGAAACATCCCAATGAACTCGCGAATCATCCAAATCTTCAGCATGCTCTTCCTGCTGCTGGCATTGCCATATCCTATCATGCGGATCAATGGATTTCGTGATGCGGATCTCCCTGCATTTGGCGCTGTCATTATGGCCATGATTATGGTGATCATGCTTAACTCGCGAATTATTGTCCTAGAGAAAAATCTGAACGAACTTAGAGACAGTTTAAAATCCAACCGGAAAAATTCGCAAGATTAGCCGAGCTAACAATCTGTGCGGTGGTAACCGGCGATAGCTTCTCCAGCTGAATAGGAGCTCGATCTTCCCGGTGCCGTCCTCATTGTTCTTCAGCAAATGGATCCCATAACAAAGCCTGCTGTCGTTCGATGCGCTGACGACATGCATCGGATCTTTTGGTCCGGGATGTGGCGTAAGACGCTTTTGGCATGCGTGGTGTGGGCGGTTTTCGCCGCAATCGGATGGGCCATCCATGCGGAATGGCCGAAGTTCATCGGGCTGATTACAATTGGCGCGACCATCGTGGTTCCCCAGATCATGCGGATTCATCGAGGATATACTCGCCAACGGTGTCCCTCTTGTGGTCAGGAGGTGGGAGGCTATGATTCCAGCGAGGCACGAATCCACTTGATGTGCCGACACTGTGGAACGAGATCGGCAACGGACTGCGCGGTTCACTATGCGGGAGGTCCTCCATCGAAACTCGAATGAAATTGAAGAAGGAGCACAAGCCGTGCGTGGCAACCGGAGATCAGGTCCTTCTTTCCCGCTCTTCGTGACGCCTCCATTGCCGGGAGCGCTTGATGGAGGACCCAGGAGAACGTCTCCAGTAGTTGATAGAGCGATCCCCGGAGTTCAGGCATTGGCGACGCTTGGGCGCAGCCTTTCCCAATCCTCCGCCGAAACCGAGCACGGATCCGCAGCGACGAAGTGGCCGGGCGAAATCTCCCGCAGCGAGAGGTCCGCGCCGATGGTTTCCTCGTAGCGCGGGTGGTCCATGCGGTGGCCGAAGGCGCTGCCGGCCGGTGGGTCGATGGGGGAGGGGACGTCACCCTCCAGCAGGATTTTCTTCCGCTTCACCTTCGGGTCGTGCGAGGGGATGGCGGAGAGCAGCGCCTTGGTGTAGGCGTGGCGCGGGTCCTGGTAGATCGCCTCGGCGGTGGCGAGCTCGACGATTTTTCCGAGATACATCACGGCCACCCGGTCGCTCACGTGTTTCACCACCGAAAGGTCGTGGGCGATGAACAGATAGGACAGGCCGAAGTCGCGCTGCAGCTCGACGAGCAGATTGAGGATCTGCGATTGCACTGAAACATCGAGCGCGGACACCGGTTCGTCGCAAACGATGAGTTTCGGTTTCAGCGCCAACGCCCGGGCGATGCCGATGCGCTGCCGCTGGCCACCGGAGAACTCGAAGGAATACCGCTCGGCGGACGATGCCGGCAGGCCAACGCGGTCCAGCAGGTCGTTCACCCACTTCAGCCGCTCGCCGCGGTTGCCGAGGCCGTGAATGATGAACGGCTCCTCGATGATCGCCCGCACACTCATCCGGGGGTCGAGCGACTCGGCGGGATCCTGAAAGATCATCTGGAAATTCCGCCGCAGGGGCCGCAGCGAATGTTGGCTCGCGTGGCTGATGTCGGTTTGTTCGAAATGGATACTGCCGGAAGTCGGCTTGAGCAGCCGGACGATGGCCTTGCCAAGTGTGGATTTCCCACAACCGGACTCGCCGACCAGACCAAGCGTCTCACCCGGCGCGATGTCCAGCGAGACGCCGTCCACCGCGCGGACGGCTCCGGTCTGGCGCAACATGACGCCGGAGCGCACCGGGAAGTGGATGCGGAGGTCGTTGACGGAGAGGAGATTCATGGGAACATCGAACATTGAACGTTAAACATCGAACATCGAAGGGAAGAGAATGAAGAGTTAATTGCGGCGCTTTTCGGCGGTGGCGATGCTGGTGACGAAGATGCGGATGAGTTGATCGGTTTCGTTGAGGATGGGGGCGAGGTCGGTTTCTTTTGGAAGTAGTGCGGCGCGGATGATGAGCTTGAGCCAGCGTTCCGACTCACGAAGTTCTTTGAGCGCGAGGTGCATTTTATGAATGAAATCCGCCGGAGATTCGGCGGCTTGTGCCTCGCCGTGATGGGATAAAGGCGCGATGCCGGAACGAAGCAGTTGGTTCCCAACGTGCCGCTCTGCATAATCACTATCGAGCTTACGCGTCAGGGTGATGATTTCCGCACCGAAATCCAACAGCCGCTCCTCCAGATCATACTTCAACTTTTCTTCCTCTCTCATTTCGATGTTCAATGTTGGAAGTTCAATGTTCGATGTTCGAATAGCATTCCGGGCACGTCTCCACCCAATGCCCGGGCGAGACTTCTTCGAACTTCGGGCGCTCGCGGGTGACGGCGCCGGTGCGGCCCATGCGCTGGCAGAAACGGCAGCCGTGCGAGTAGTCGGCAAGCGAGGCGACCATGCCGGGGATGGTGTTGAGAACCGACTTGGAGGGCGTGTCGAGCGTGGGAATGGAGTGCAGCAAGCCCTTGGTGTAGGCGTGCAGCGGATTGGAAAAAAGCTCTTCGGCGCTCGCCTTCTCGACGACGCGGCCGGCATACATCACCACGACTTCATCACAGGTTTCCGCGATCACGCCGAGGTCGTGGGTGATGAGGATGGTGGACATGCCCATCTCGGACTGGAGCCGCTGCATCAGATCGAGGATCTGCGCCTGCACCGTCACATCGAGCGCGGTGGTCGGCTCGTCGGCGATGAGCAACGACGGCCGGCAGGCGAGGGCCATGGCGATGACGATGCGCTGGCGCATGCCGCCCGACAGATGGTGCGGATAGTCCATCATCCGCTTTTCCGGCGCGGGGATGCGGACCATTCGCAGCATCTCGGTCGCGGCCTCCCAGCAGGCGGCCTTCGAGAGCTTGGTGTGCAGCCGGAAGACCTCGGCCACCTGCCGGCCGATGCGGTGCACGGGATTGAGCGCGGCCATGGGCTCCTGGAAAATCACGCCGATTTCGCCGCCGCGGATGCGTTGGATTTCCCGGTCGCTGGCGCGCACCAGGTCGCGGCCCTGGAAATAGACATGCCCGCCGAGGATCTTTCCCGCCGGCTGCGGCAGCAGGCGGATGATGGACATGGCGGTGACGCTTTTCCCACAACCGGACTCGCCGACGATGCCGACGGTTTTCCCGGCGGGCACGGTGAAGGAGACGTGATCGACCGCGCGCAGCAGGCCGTGGTCGGTCTCGAAGGAGGTAATCAACTGGTCCACCTCGAGGATGTTTTCCGTTTCGGGAATCATGGTTCTTCGCGGGTGGTTGGTGGTTTGACCCGATAGTCCTCGATGGTGCGGGTGGTTTCGCCGAAGGATTTCCCGGAGCGGCGAGCGGCCATGGTTTCCTTTTTCACCGCCTCATCGATCCAGAAAACAAAAACCTCGTGCGGATCATAGACGACCGGCGGGGAGAAATGAGTGGTCGGGCAGTCCGGCCATTTCACCCAGCGCCAGAACCCGATCCTCACGAAGTCCACCGAGTAGCCTGGCAGGAAAATCGCCTCGTCGTGCATGATCCGCTGGAGTTTCCAAGCGGCGTCCTTGAGCTCGTCCGCGGTGCTGGCGGTGCGGACCTTCTCGCTGAGGATGTCGGTATCCGCGCGGTGCCAGGCGAAGGTGTTGTTCGTCTGCGGCTTTAAATTTCCCTTCTCGTCGATGGCGTTGGTGGAGTGAAGAAACTGATGGAAGTCCGGCACCGGCGGGCCGATCAACCAACTGCCGAGCGCCATCTCGTGCTGCTTCTGCATTTCCTTTTTATAGGCGACGGTGGGCTCCAGCCCGTCGAGCCGCAGCTCGAAGCCGCAGGCTTTCGCCTCCTCGCGCAGGATCGCGAAGATCCGGTCGATCTGCGGCATCGCCGGATAGGTGACGGCGACCGAGAGCCGGGTGCCGTCGGGCTTGGTGAGGATGCCGTCGCGTCCCTCCTGGGTGTAGCCGGCCCGAGCGAACGCGGCGCGCGCGGCGTCGATGGAGAAAGGTCGCGCGACGATGGAGGGATCGCTGAAGGTGACATAGCCTTCATTGAAGGCGTTGAGCCGCTGGTAGTCGCCGCGGAACATGACGTCGATGACTTTCTGCCAGTTCATCGCATGGTGGATGCCCACGCGCACGTCGAGGTTGTCGAGCGGCGGCCTGCTGACATTCAGATAGAGCCCGCGCGGGACTTTCGGATATTTGTTATAGAAGGTGACGCGCTCGATGTAGCCTTTGTAAACCGGATCGATCTCGGACTTTTCATACCATAGCTGGGGCTGGGTGAGGAAAAACGTATCGAGCTCGCCGGCGCGGAACAGCTCGAAGGCCTTGGACTCGTCGCGCACGACCGTGTGGACGAGCTTGTCGGGATTGAAGCGGTATTTGTAATACTTCCGGTCCCTCGCCCACCAGTCCTTGACGCGGGTCTGGGTGATGGAAGCGCCTTTGACGATGTCCTCCGGCAGCACTTCGTAAGCGCCGGTGGTGGGCGGGAAGCGCCACTGATAGCGTTCGCTGTAGTCGGGCCCGTATTCCGAATAGAAATGCGGCGGCGATGGAGTGATGGCTCCGGCGATGGCGGGCGCGTAGATTTTTGCCTCGGGTAGGGAGACGGAGACGGTCCTGTCGTCATACATCGCGATCTGTGCGATGTTTTCCCGATAGTATTGCTTCGAGTAAGGATTGACGATGTTGTCGGAGACGCGGAGATAGACGGAGATCAGGAAGTCCCTGGCCTTGACGGGCACTCCGTCCGAGTAGCGGGCTTCCGGATCGATGCGGAAATAGATCGTGCGGCCGTCGCCGGAGGTTGCCCACTCGCTGGCGAGTCCGGGAATCATCTCCATCGTTTCCGGATGGAGGTTCACCATCGGCATGTCGATATAATCGTAGAGGTCGCCGCGGAAGGAGTTGTTGGAGTTGTCGCCAAAGGGGCGGATGGTCGGCGGGAAGGTGGGAATGAAGCGGCGTAAGGCGCCGCCTTTTTTCGCAGCGGGATCGCCGATTTCCGGCTGGTCCATGCCGTTTTCCCAAACGAGGTCCGCCGGGATTTCCGCCGGGCTTCCGATCTTCAGGAAGCCGCCGAGGGCCAGACGGAAGTTCCATTTTTCCTGGTCGAGCCGCAACGTCTCGGCGCGGATTTCGAGGTTGGTTTTCGCCTCGCCTTGCGCGGTGGCGAGTTCGGTGGTGACGGTGGTGACTTCCTTGCCGGTGGCCGCCTGCTGGGCCTTGAGCCAGTTCTCGATGTAGCGGTTGTATTCCGGCATGAACGAGTCGAACTCCAGCTTGCGCGAGATTTCCTGGTCCTCGCGACGGCAGCCAACCGTGACGAGGACGAGCAAACTCAGGAATGTTAGCAGGCGGCGCATCAACGGTAATAAGTGAATTTTTTCGGATCGAAGGCCTCGCGGACCGCCTCGCCGACGAAGGTGATGAGGACCAGCAGGCCGACCAGAACGACGAAGGTGGAGGTGACGAGCCAAGGTGCGGATAGATTGGAAAGCCCGTCGTTGAGCAAGCGGCCCCACGTTGCGTATTCCGGCGGCAGCCCGAAGCCGAGGTAGTCGAGCGAGGTCAGCGCGAAGACCAGCCCGGACATGGTAAAGGGCACCAGTGTGACGATGATGGCGACGGTATTCGGCAGCAGGTGGCGGAACAAGATCCGCGGCGTGCCGGCACCAAGCACCTTGGCGGCGGAGATGTAATCCCGCTCCTTGTCGCGGTAGGCGGCGGTGCGCATCAGCGCGGTCATACCCATCCAGCCGAAGGCGACGAGGATGGTGAGAATGATGGGCAGGCCCTTGAAATTATCGGGCACCATGCTGGAGAAAATGATGACGATGAACAGAAACGGCATGTTCGAAAAAATTTCAATCAGCCGCTGCGAGACCATGTCGAACCACCCGCCGAAGTAGCCCATCATCATGCCGATGGTGATGCCGATGAGATAGACAATGGGTAGATAGATGAGCGCCGCCTTGAAGTTCACCTGCAAACCGCCGTAAAGGTAGGCCAGCACGTCGTAGCCCTGCGAGGTGGTGCCCAGCCAGTTTCCCTCCTCGGGGATCGGCGGTGCGGGATGGTATTTCACCGCGCGCAGGTCGCTGCTTTTCAGTGCGAGGAATTCCTCCTTGGTGCCTGTCCCATTGTAGCGCTCCGAGACGATCCGGCCGTCCTTGTAATCCGCGTTGTAAACCGGCACGCCTTCCGCGTTCCAGCCGTCGGCGGGACCGGTGAGGATGCCGTCGCGCATGGTGTGGCGCAGGTGCATCTTCGCCTCGGCGGTGTCGAAGTATTTCGCGGCAAGCCCCCAATAGGGTTTGCCGGCGCTTTCCCGATAGATTCCCTTTTGAATTCCGAGGGCCTTGGAGCGCGGTTGCAGCGTGTCGCCGGTCGGGTCGTAGGGGACGAGCGGCAGGATCACACGGTTTTCCTTGGAGCCCTTCCAGGTGCGTTTCAGTTTTCGATAGTCGGCGGGGGCCTCGGCGGTCTTGTCGGTGACGCCGAAATCCTTGTTCTTCAGATCGGTGGGCAGGAACGCGGGAAACGTCCATTTCCCGCCGTAGTGGACGGCGAGCGCGCGCTTGCCGACGACGACCTGGTCCAGCGCGGCGAGTCCGCCGAGCGCGAGCAGGATGAGCAGCGAGTAATAGCCGCGCTTGATGTCGCAGAACCGGCGGATCCGGCGGGTGGTGATGGGATTGGGCGGACCCGAGGTGAACGAACGGACGACCAGCGCCAGCCCGCCGAACACGAAGACCGCCACGCTGAGCCAGCCAAACCAAAGGAAGCCTTTCCCTCCCAGAAACGGCACTTCCCGGCTGACGTCGAAGAACCAGCGTGCCGTGGGAAACGCCAAATTCATGCACTCACCGGTGGCGGCGAGTGCTCCGAGCAGGATACTGAAAATTCCAAGGATTCGCATCGTTACTCGAATTTGATTCGCGGGTCCACCATGGCCACGATGAGGTCGGACAGCACGTTGCCGATGAGCATCAGGAACGCGGCGATGGTCAGCGTGCCCATGATCAGCGGTACGTCGCGGGCGATCACCGACTGATATTGCAAGAGTCCGAAGCCCTGGATGTCGAAGACGTTTTCGATAAGCATCGAGCCGCCGATGAAGATTTCCACCAGACTGCCGAGGCTGGTGGCGACCGGGATCATCGAGTTCCGGAAGGCGTGGCCGAAGACCGCCTTGCGGAAACTCACGCCCTTCGCCACCGCGGTGCGCACGTAGTCGGCGGCGAGGTTGTCCATCAGATTGTTCTTGGTCATCATCGTCAACATGGCGAAGGAGCCGATCATGTAACAGATCAGCGGCAGCACGGTGTGGTGGGCGAGGTCCTTGACCTGTCCCCAGTGGTCGAGTTGGTCGAAGTCCGGGCTGGTCAGGCCGAAGAGCGGGAAGAGATTCATCCGCGCGCCGAGGTGGACGAGCAGGATGGCGCCGAGCGCGAAGCCGGGAATCGAGTAGCCGAGGAAGATCAGCACCGAGCTGGAGGTGTCGATGAAAGTCCGGTGTTTCAGCGCCTTGAGGATGCCGAGCGGGAGGCAGACGGCATAGGTGAGGATGGCGGTGAGCAGGCCGAAATAGACGGCGATGGGCATCCGCGCGAAAATCATTTCGTGGACAGGGTCGTTGTAAACCGTGGAGCGGCCGAGGTCGCCCTGGAGCAATCCGGAAAACCGTGTCTGGTAGATCACCGCCCGCGGCAGGTAGGACGGCGGCTTTTCCTTGCCGGAGTTCCGGCGCTGATAGCGGTCCTGGCGGTCTTGTTCGGTTTCGTAGCGGACCTTCCAGCCCTCCGAAGTCACCGGTTGCCCGGTTTCCTTGAAAACGGCCGACGCCACGGCATCGTTCTCGCGCTTCACCAGCACCGCCCGGCCGTCGCCGCGCAGCACGACTTCCGCCGTCGTCGCCGGGTCGATTCCGCTGCCGATCGTTTCCTCCCCGCGGTCGCCGTACTCGCCCTTGGAAATCCGCACTTCCCGCGGGGCCGCGCCGAGCCACTGGCAGTAGGCGACGAGCACGTTCTTATCGAGGCCGAATTGTTCCTCCAGCTCCTCCAACTGCTCCTCGCTCAAGCCGCCCTGCGCCTGGCTGGACGTGGATGCGCGTTTGCCGCCCGAGTCCGCGCCGCGGGAAGCCTCCTGCAGCATCCGGTCCAACGGTCCACCGGGGACGAAGCGGGTGATCGTGAAGACAAGCAGCGTGATCCCGATCATCGTCGGCGGAATCAGCAACAGGCGTCTGAGGAAGTAGCTTTTCACGGGAGGGGCACGGGGGTGTTTAATCGACTCCCCGGATCATGCAAGCAGAGGATCCCCGAAATCCTCGCATGGGAAAACGATTTTCTGAAATTTCGCCTGCAATTCCGGGCGCGGTCGTCATGTTCCCTGCCGTGACGATCCGCCGTTTGTTTCTCATTACAGCCCCTTTTATGCTCCTGCTCGGCGCCTGCCAGAAGGAGTCGCAGGTGGACCGGGCGACGCGCGAGGGGATTTTGTTAGTTGGAAACGCGAACGAACCGAAGGGTCTCGACCCCCACATCGTCTCCGGTGTGCTCGAAGCCAACATCCTGCGCGCCTTGTTCGAGGGCCTCATCGCCAACGACCCCGAGCACGACACCAGCAATCCGCCAGGAGCCGCGCTTGAAGTGATACCGGACGCCACCAGCACCGTCTGGACCGCCAAACTCCGGCCCGACGGGAAATGGTCCGACGGCATGCCCATCACCGCCCGCGATTTCGCGTTTTCCTACGAGCGCATCCTCACCCCCGAACTCGGCGCGAAGTATGCCGAGATGCTTTATTTCCTCAAAGGCGCGGAGGATTTCAACAATGGCAAAACCACCGATTTCTCCACCGTCGGCGTGGAAGTCGTGGATGACGACACCCTCCGCCTCACCCTCCGCGGTCCCACGCCCTATTTCCGGGAGGTTCTCAAACACTACACCTGGACCGCCGTGCCACGCCATGTCGTCCTGAAACACGGCACCATCGGCCAGCGCGGAAACCCCTGGAGCCGCCCCGAAAACATCGTCGGCAACGGCCCCTTCAAGTTGAAATCCTGGCGCCGCACGGACCACATCGAGGTCGAGCGGAATCCATTCTACTGGAACGCCGCCAATGTCACCCTCAACGGCGTCCGTTTCCTGCCCGTCACCAACCTCTACACCGAGGGCCGCATGTTCCGCGACGGCCAGCTCCACGTCACCTACGGCGCCACGCCGGAAGTCGTCGACTTGATGAAAAAGGAGCACCCCGCGGAACTCCGCCAGGAACCCTATGTCGGCGCGGTTTTCTATCGACTCAACACCACCCGCAAGCCGCTCGACGATCTTCGTGTCCGCCAGGCGCTGGCCTTCGCCGTGGATCGGGAGGTGCTCTGCGACAACGTTTTCCGCGGCTTCAAGCCCGCCTACGCCATCACTCCGCCGATGGGGGATTACGACCCGCCGCACATCGCCGGCTTCGACAAGGAGAAGGCCCGCCGACTGCTCGCGGAGGCCGGCTATCCCGGCGGCAAGGGTTTTCCGCGGCTCAAAGTCCTCATTTCCAGCAGGGAAACCGCCGCCACGCTCGCCCAGGCCTTGCAGGCGATGTGGCGCGAGACGCTCGGCATCGAAGTGGAGATCGAGAACAAGGAGTGGAATGCCTACCTCGTCGCCACCCAGGAACTCGACTACGACATCGCTTACGGCGGCTGGATCGGCGACTACCTTGACCCGCTCTCGTTCCTCGAAATGTGGACGCCCGGAAATGGCAACAACAACACCGGCTGGGACAGTCCCGCGCTCGTCGGTCTGCTGCATAAGTCCTTCACCGAGACCGACGCCACCCGCCGCTTCGACCTGCTCCATCAGGCGGAAAAAATCCTCATCGAGGACGCCCCCATCATCCCCATCGCCTGGTATGCGCGGAACTATCTCGTCCATCCGTCGGTGGAAGGCTGGCACCCGCTGCTGCTTGCCAACAATCCCTATCAATTCATCCGCCTCGTTCCCGGGCGCTGATTTCCCGCCACCATGTTCCGCCTCATCATCAGCCGCATCGGTCAGGGAATCATCACCCTGTTCGTGCTCGTCACCCTGACGTTTTTCCTCGTCCGCGCCATGCCCGGCAGCCCCTACACCGAGGAAAAAGCCATCCCCGCGCACGTCCTCAAGCGGATGAAGGAATACACCGGACTCGATCAGCCGGTGATGGTCCAGTATGTCACCTATCTGAAAAACCTCGTCATCCGCCAGGACCTTGGCGACGTGATCAAAAAGGACGGCGTCAAGGTTTCCGAAATCATCGCCGAGTCGTTCCCCGTGTCACTTTGTTTGGGATTGTTGTCCATCGGCATCGCCCTGCTCGTCGGCATCCCGGCGGGAGTTGTTGCGGCGGTTAGGAAAAACACCGTTGTCGATTACGCGGCCCTCGCCTTCGCCATGGTCGGCATCTGTTTGCCCAGTTTCGTCATCGGTCCGCTGCTCGCGGTGTCCGCCGGGCTTGGCCTGAAGTCGCTCAACGTCGCCGGCTGGTCCTCGCCCGGCGACTGGATCCTGCCCGCCGTCACGCTCGGCCTCATCAATGCCGCCTATCTCGCCCGCCTCGCCCGCGGCGGCATGCTCGACGTGCTCTCGCAGGACTACATCCGCACCGCCCGCGCCAAGGGCGCGCCACCCGCGCGCATCGTCATCCGCCACGCCCTGCGCGGCGGGCTGATTCCCGCCGTCGCCTTCATCGGTCCCGCCTTCGCCGGGATGATTTCCGGCTCCTTCGTCATCGAGACGATTTTCCAGATCCCCGGCATGGGCCAGCACTTCGTCAACGCCGCCACCGACCGCGAGTTCTTCCTCATCCAGGGACTCGTCCTTTTCTACGGCTTCCTCATTGTCGGTGCGAATTTGTTAGCGGACCTCGCCCAGATCGCCCTCAACCCGCGCCTGCGCAAAGCATAACAGTCCATGGAAAAAGGCACCTCACTCTGGAAAGACGCCTGGCACCGGCTCGCGCACAACCGGGCGGCCATCGTCAGCCTGTTTGTCCTCATCGTCATCCTGCTGCTCTGCTTCATCGGTCCGCTGATGCCGTTCGTGAAAAGCCCTACGGTCATCAACCTAGCGAACGCTTCCGCCGCGCCGTCCGCCGCGCATTGGTTCGGCACCGACCAACTCGGCCGCGACCTGTTCTCCCGCGTGCTTTACGGCGGGCAGGTGTCGTTGTTAGTTGGACTCGTCGCCACCGCCGTCGCCGTGTTCATCGGTGTCATTTACGGAGCAGTCGCCGGATACGCGGGGGGAAAAATCGACGACCTGCTCATGCGCTTCGTCGATATCCTGTTCGCGCTGCCGTTCCTGGTGTTAGTCATCCTGTTCGCCCTTGTCGTCGACAAGCCCGCCTCCGAGTTCACCGAGTGGGTCATCCAGACCACCGGTTTCGCCCGCGACCGTGTGGCTCCTATCACCACGCTCATCCCGCTCTTCATCGCGATCGGCGCGATCGGCTGGCTGACCATCGCCCGCATCGTCCGCGCGCAGGTGATGGCGGTGAAAAAGCAGGAATTCGTCGAAGCCGCCGTCTCGTTAGGACTTGGCCGCGGGCGCATCCTGTTCCGCCACATCCTGCCGAACGTCATCGGCCCCATCATCATCTACACCACGCTGGCGGTGCCCGGCATCATGCTGTTGGAAAGCGTGCTCTCCTTCCTCGGCCTCGGCGTCAAGCCGCCCAACAGCTCATGGGGCATCCTCATCAAGGAGGGCGCCGACCGCATGGAGATCAACTGGCTGATGCTCTTCTTCCCATCCCTGTTCTTCGCCAGCACCCTCTTCGCCCTCAACTTCCTCGGCGACGGCCTGCGCGACGCGCTGGACCCGAAGTCCGCCAAGGATTAGCCGGCCGGAGAAAGCCGCCGGATTTTCAGCAAGGCGATTGCAAGTTGCCCGCCGGAGGTGAAAACTCCGCGCCGATGAAACTCATTTCCTGGAACGTAAACGGCATTCGCGCCACGATTGGCAAAGGCCTCGGTGATTTCGTGACGGCGGAAAAGCCGGACATCCTCTGCCTGCAGGAAACGAAGGCGCGCCCGGAGCAAGTGCAGTTGCCCTTGGAATTCGGCGGCTATCACGGCTTCTGGGATTCCGCGCAGAAGCCCGGTTATTCCGGCGTCGCGGTGTTCACCCGCGAGAAACCGCTCGATTTCAGAACCGGCCTCGGCCTCGACGAGCACGACCAGGAAGGCCGCGTGCTCACGCTGGAATATCCGGATTTCCACCTGGTGAACGTCTACACGCCGAACTCGCAGGACGGGCTCCGGCGGCTTCCCTATCGGATGACATGGGACCAGGCGTTCCGCCGCCACGTCGCGGAATTGGCGAAAACCAAGCCTGTCGTATTTTGTGGCGACCTGAATGTGGCACACCAGGAAATCGACCTCGCCCGACCGAAGGACAACCGCTTCTCCGCAGGATTTTCCGACGAGGAGCGCGCCAGCTTTGGCGAACTGCTCAACGCCGGCTTCACCGACACCTTCCGCCATTTCTATCCGGACAAGAAGGACGCCTACTCATGGTGGTCGTTCCGTGGCGGCGCAAGGGAGCGGAATGTCGGCTGGAGAATCGACTACTTCGGCGTCTCCTCGCCATTCATGAGCCGCGTGAAGGATGCGGAGATCCTGCCGCATGTCACGGGTTCGGACCATTGCCCGGTGGGCATCACGCTGGCTTGAAAAACGTAGTCCAGGACTTCAGTCCGTTCTCATGAACACGGAGGAACGGACTGAAGTCCTGGACTACGTTTCGGAATGCACGAGCAGCACGATCTCGCCCTTCGGCGGATGGCTCTGGAAATGCGCGAGCACCTCGGCGGCGGTGCCGCGGTGATAGGTTTCGAATTTCTTTGTCAGTTCGCGGGCGACGCAGGCGCGGGCGAGCGGGTTGATTTCCGCTAGAATCTCGAGCGTGGAGATGATCCGGTGCGGCGACTCGAAGAAGATGCCGGTTTCGCCCGACTCCAGGGCGGCGGTCAGCGCGCTGCGGCGCTTGCCGGATTTCACCGAGAGGAAGCCGCCGAAGCGGAACGCGTGGCAGGGAAATCCGGAGCCGATCAGCGCGGTGATGACGGCCGATGGCCCGGGCAGCACTTCGAGCGGCGTGCCGGACTCGATGCAGGCTTGCACGAGGCGGTAGCCCGGATCCGAGATGCCGGGCATGCCGGCGTCGCTGATGACGGCGATGGTTTCGCCCGCCCTGGCGGCGGCGATGAGGTCCGGCGCGCGGCGGGCCTCGTTGTGCTCGTGGAGCGAGACGAGCGGTTTCCCGGCAATCCCGTGATGAGCTAACAGCTGGCCGGAGTGGCGGGTGTCCTCGCAGGCGATGCGGTCCGCGCTGCGGAGAATTTCGAGGGCTCGCAGCGTGATGTCGCTCATGTTGCCGATGGGAGTCGGGACGAGGATGACGCGGCCGGAGATTTCGGGGGAGGATTCCATGCATTCAGGCGGGATGAATCCCGCGCTCCAGTTGTTGGCGTTCCTCGTCGGAAATCAACTTGGGACGTCCTTCGTGATCCACGCGCACATTGGTCATGCTGCCGAAAGCGGCGGTTTCCCCAGAGGCGTTGGTAACTTCGAAATTCCACGTGACCGATGACGCGCCGATTCGCGAAATATCTAGCAGCACCTCGAAACGATCCCCGCATTGAAAAGGCCGCTTGAAATCGCAGGACACCTTGACGCGGGGCCAGCCACCTTGAGCCCGATCGAAAACCAACACGCCCCGCGAACGCAGGAACGCGTGTTCCGCGGCTTCGACGTATTTGAAAACGTTTGGAAAGTGCATCCAGCCGCTGGCATCGGTATCGCCGAACGCGATCTCGCCCGCCTGCTGATAGACCGGATTTTCCATGGGCGAGATCACTCGAACTTGCTGACGAGCACGGACGCGTTGTGACCGCCGAAGCCAAAGCTGTTGCTTAGGGCGACCTTGACGGGCACCTCGCGGGCGACGTTCGGGCAGACGTCCAGATCGCACTCGGGGTCCTGTTCTTCGATGTTAATCGTCGGTGGAATCACGCCGTCCTTGATGGCCATGACGCTCGCGATAAGCTCCACGCCTCCCGCCGCGCCGAGCATGTGGCCGGTCATGGATTTGGTGGAACTCACCATCAGTCCGTTCGTCGCGTAATCGCCGAATGCGAGCTTGATTGCCTTGGTTTCCGCGACATCGCCGAGGCCGGTGGAGGTGGCGTGGGCGTTGAGGTAGCCGACATCTTCCGGGTTTTTCTTCCCGTGCTTGAGCGCCATGCCGATGGCATACGCCGGGCCGCTGCCATCCGGCGAAGGCGCGCTGAGGTGATAGGCATCCGCGCTGACGCCGTAGCCGATGAGCTCGGCGTAAATTTTCGCGCCGCGCTTGAGGGCGTGTTCGAGCTCCTCGATGACGACCACGCCGGCTCCTTCGCCCATGACGAAGCCGTCGCGGTTCTTATCAAACGGCCGCGAGGCGCCCTGGGGATCGTCGTTGCGGGTGCTGAGCGCTTTCATGCTGCCGAAGCCGGCGAGGCCCATCGGCAGGATCGCGGCTTCCGCTCCGCCGCAGACGAAGGCGTCCGCATCGCCGAATTTGATGATGCGCCAGGCTTCGCCGATGTTATGGTTCGACGTCGCGCAGGCGGTGACGATCACCATGTTAGGTCCGTGCAGGCCGAACTCCATGGAGATGATCCCGCTGGCGATGTTGGAAATCATCATCGGGATCGTGAACGGCGAGACCCGCTTGGGGCCCTTGTTGATGTAAGTGGAATGCTCGCGCTCAAGAGTCGCGAGACCGCCGATGCCGCTGCCGACCATCACGCCGAAGCGCCGGGAGTCGATGGTGGAGATATCCATTCCACAATCCTCCATCGCCATTTTCGAAGCCGACACCGCGAGTTGCACGTAGCGGTCCGAGCGCCGGGCGTCCTTGGGGACGTTGAAATAATCGTCGGGGTTGAAATCCTTGACCTCACCACCGATTCGGCAGTCGAAGGGCGTTGGGTCGATTTGGGTGATGGTTCCGATGCCACTGCGGCCTTCCTTGAGACCATTCCAAGTGGAGGTCAAATCGTTGCCAAGTGGGGTGATACATCCAATGCCGGTGATGACGACGCGTCGTTCGCTCATAATTAGTGCGGAAGCTTGGCGTGTGGCGTCCGACCACGCAAGCCTCATCATCCGGCGGGCTATGCTACTCAAGATAAGCGGGTTACTTTCCCAGCGAAGATGTCCCGGCGGGTGCAAGCACGAGGTCGTCCTCGTTATAGGGAACGCGGTCCGGACCGGCGGAACGCAGTTCGAGCTGTCGCCAAGCCTGCGGGTGGATGACCAACGGACTGCTCCAGCGGTCGATCAAAAGACCGGCCTGGGAAAAAACCGGATGGCCCGGACGGATGAAAACCTCGTGATTCGGATTCTCTCCGCGCAGCGCCGCGGCCAGGTCTTCATTTCCTCCAATCGGAAAACGACTGGCATCCTTGATCATGGAAAAGTAGCCGACCGCGACCCGCTGGATTTTCCGCAAATCATCAAGCGGCGGAGTCTCCGGATCACCATAGCCCGCGAGCAGGGATTCTGCGGCGCGCGGCCCTGGCGGCGGCGACGGCTTGATTTCGCTTTTGGGCGATGGCGGGCGTGGCGGTTTCACCTTGAAATCGAGGTGGTTGGATACCCAGACCACCATCGCGATCAGGGCGAACAACAGGATCAGCACGGTGATGGGAAGAGCGCGGCGCATGAGAAATTCAAAGCATGAAGCCGACCGGTTTCCCGGCACCGGCCGGATCGTAAAAGTTCCGGATGTTAGGCAGGACCTCGTCCATGTCGCCGGAGGTCACGCCGAACCAGCGGAGGAGTTCGCAGAAATACTCGTCCGCCGAGAGTGTCGGAAACATCCGCCCGCCCCGGCCGATGTCGCCGGGGCCGTCGATGACGAGCGAGGGGAACGCGCCGCGGACCAACCCTCCAGCGACGGGACCGCCCATGACGAGTTGGTTTCCCGCCCACGCGTGGTCGGTGCCCTGGCCGTTCGAGCGGAGCGTGCGGCCGAAGTCCGAGCAGGTGAAGGTCACGACGTCCTGCGCGAGACCGAGGGTCTCCAGCGATTTCTGGAAGGCGTAGAGCACGCCGTCGAGCGCGAGCAGCATGTTGCGCTGGTTCGTGAGGAGTTCGGTGTGGTGGTCCCAACCGCCGAACTCGATGAAAATCGTCTGCCGCCGGAGCTTGAGCGTCTCGCGGATGGCGATGGTCTTGATGGCCGCCTTGAATTGATCTGACAGCCAGTGGTTCGGGAAGCCGGCGGCGGCGATGACCGTGTTGATGTCCTGCCCGTTGATCATGCCCGGTGCGTCGAACTTCGTCTGGAACTGAGCGCCGCGCTCGATGCTGTTGGAGGTGACGCGGGCGTGGGTGCGCTGGAAAAGATTCTGATAGTGCTCCTCGACCGGACTGGCGACGGTGGAGCGCAGGATCTGGTCCTTCGCCTGGTTGACCGGCGAGGTCCGGCCCGCGCCGGTAAAGGAAAGCGCGCCGCCGCTGGTGATGACGAACTGGCCCTCGCTCTGGCCGATTTGGAAGGCGGCGTTTCCCGAGAGGGAAAAATTCATCGGCATGTAGTAACCGCCGGTCTGCTCGGTGTTGAGCGCGGAGTGGATCACATCCGCCGCGCGGCCGCCCCAGCCGGATAGAATTTGCATGCCCTGCGGCACGGAAGTCTGCCACTGCTCGATCTGGTCGCGGTGCGAGAACAAGGCCTTGGGAATGCCGACGGAGCCGTTGAGATAGGCCTGCTTGTTGGGGATCGGCTCGATCAGCGTGCCGACATTGGCGAGGAAGGACACGCGTTTTTTCCCGACGAAGCCGCCGGTGCCGTTGAACATCTCC
The DNA here is from genome assembly GCA_041172045.1 of Verrucomicrobiota bacterium. Lineage (GTDB taxonomy): Bacteria > Verrucomicrobiota > Verrucomicrobiia > Verrucomicrobiales > Akkermansiaceae > Luteolibacter. Next base: position 27,584 of record JBEDKU010000253.1, read on the forward strand.
GCAAGCCGGGTGCAGGCGGGATGCAGGCCGTATTGGCGGCCGGCGTCGTTGAAATCGAGTGGAATGAGATTTTTCGAAGCGACGGGATCGTTGATCGGGAGCGCCAGGCCGGAGCGAGCCGCTGCATATTCGGCGTGTCGTGTGGCGTCGCGGGGGACGAGCAGGTTGAACGTGTCGCAGCCGCCGGATAGAAAAAGACAGACCAGCGCCTTGCGCTCGCCCGGCAGGCCGGCCTGGGCGGCGGCGTGGTTGGCCATGGTGAGATTCAGAAGCGTCGAGACGATCGAGGCGGAACCGATACCGGCACAACTGGCTTCTCCGAGAAATTGGCGGCGTGAGCGCATGGTTTTGAAGTGGATTGTTATTTCTGCACCACGCCTTCCGGGCTGGTCATGGCGCACCAGACGGCCAGCGCGACGCGGTCCTTCTGGCTGAGCGCCGGGTCGAGCAGCGTCGAGAGCATGATGCCACGGGTGCGGGCGGTCATCGTTCCGGCGCAGACGAGGAGATCGACGTGATCGACGAGCGCCGCCGGGTTTGCCGCGAGCAGGAGCGTGTCGCTGTAGTCGAGCGGGAACTGCCAGGTCCAGCCGGACTTGAAACCGTCGTGGAGGTAGTCCCACAGCAGGTTGGGAAATGAAACGGCGGAATAGGTGTTGATGATCTGGAAGCCGGGGCTGACGAGGCCGGTGTTGCGGATCTCTCCCGGCGCTTGATAGACGGGCGTGTAGAAATTGAAAACACTCGGCGAGTTCATCGGCTCCTGGCTGCTCGGGCCGTAGAAATTCTCGGTCCAGTTCCACCAGACGAACTTGGGATGCGCCTGAGGCAGATGGAACAGACGCGCCAGATGCATGGTCCGGATCACCGGCTCGCGGACCTTTCCGAACGATGGCGATAGCGGCTGGCTGCGCGCTTCCGGGTCCAGCAGGATGGCCTTGACCACCGCCGCTAGATTTCCACGGACTCCGGCACCGTCGTTCACGAACACATCCTGCACGCGCCGGATGTAGTCGGGCGTGGGATTGTCGGTCACAAGAAACTGGATGAGCTGGCGGCAGACAAACGGCGGCGTGTTCGGGTGTTGGAAAAGCGCACCGACGGCATCGCGCACGTCCTGGCCGCCATTCGCCTCCGAGACCTCGCGGGCCGGGATGACCACGCCGTTAGGCAGATGTTTCACCTCGAAATCATGGCGCTCCGGATACATCACCATCGGCCGCGTGAAATGCTCGTCCGCCCAACCACCGCCGCCCCAGCCGTAGGGCGAGGCGAAATAGAGACCGGTGAAAACGCGGGCGAGTTCGGTGATGTCGCCGTTGTCATAGGTGGGAATTGGTTCGCCGTTCAGATCCAGTTTACGGCTGCCGTCAGGGTTGAGCTCCCACAGCCCGATGGTGAAGAGCTGCATGATTTCCCGCGCGTAGTTCTCATCCGGATAGCGCGGGATGGCCGGGTCCGCCTTCTGGTTGCCGGCGTGACTGAGATACCAGCCCATCGCCGGATGAAAGGTGACTTCACGCAAGAGATCGCCGTAATTTCCGAGCGCGTGGCGGACGAGGGTGTCGTAGTAGTTCGTCATCGCCTCGGGCTTCTCTTCGAGGTTCGCATCGCGGCGGGAGACAACCAAAATTTGCGAGAGAGCGAAGGCGACGCGCTGGCGGAGTTGGTCCGGACCAGCGATGGCGTTTCTCGCGAAGGGCGTGGTGATGTTGTTACCGAAGACGAAGC
>JBEDKU010000254.1:0-4313 GCA_041172045.1 Verrucomicrobiota bacterium
GCGCGGTGTGTGGCATCTCCACGGCCCGGAATTCCAGCGGGGCGATCTCCCCGCTGCTCGAACTCAACGGTTCCACGATCTCCACCGGCGCCAACAGTATTCTGAGCCTGGGTCTGCGCCCCGCAAGCCTTCCAGCCAACATCAGCGCCGGGGCTCAAACCATCAACGTGGGTTCCGCCATCAGCGGCCCCGGCTCCGTCACCGCCCAGGGCGAAACCGGCTCCGTCTACACGCTGACCTCCCCCGGCTACTCCGGAAACACCACCGTCAACAGCGCCACGCTGAAACTCAACGCCCCGAATCCGAACAACCCGTCCTCCACCGTCACCATCGCCGCCACCGGCGCGACCCTGGAGCTGAATTTCGACGAAGCCGGCGGAGCGGTCACCGACACCGTGGACAAGCTCTTCATCGGCGGCGTCCAACAGAACGCCGGCATCTACAAGGCCAATGACAATGTCACCGATTCCGGCACCGGCATCGCCCAGATCACCGGCCCCGGCACGCTGACCGTGATCTCCAGCCCCACCGGCAGCTTCAACTCGTGGGCCATTGCGAACAGCATCCCCGGTGCACTGCCAGGAGGTGATGCCGACTTCGACGGGCTTTCCAACCTGACCGAATACGCGCTCGGTAGCAATCCGACCGCCTCGACTCCGTCCCCGGGAACCTGGTCAGGAGATACCATCACCTTCACCAAAGGCACTACCGCCACTGCCAACCAGGACGTGAATTTCATCATCGAAACCTCGACCGATCTTGGAGTGAACGACCTCTGGGCGCCAGCCGTCACCCAGAACGCGCCGGACTCATCCACCACCATCGCCTACACCTTCACTCCCGGCAGTCCCGCGAGGAAATTCGCCCGCCTGCGTACCGTCCTGATTCCGTGAACACCACCCCATGAAATTCATTCTTGCAGCGGCATTCGCCATGGCCGCATCCGCACTGGCTGCGCCGGTGGACTACGATTTCACCAAGATGATCCAGCCGGTACCCGCGTCCGCGAAATTCGAGGACCCCGGCCACATCGTCTGGTGCGGCACCGTCGTCCGCGACGAGCAGGGGAAATGCCACCTGTTCTACTCACGCTGGCCGCGCAAGCTCGGCCACTACGCCTGGGTCACCCACTCCGAGGTCGCCCACGCCATCGCCGACAATCCGCTAGGGCCCTACAAGTTCGCCGATGTCGCCCTGCCCGCCCGCGGCAAGGAATACTGGGACGGACTCTGCACCCACAACCCCACCGTCATGAAATTCGGCGGCAGGTATTACCTCTACTACATGGGCAACACCGGCGATGGCAAAGCCATGCCCACGCTGAACTGGAGCCACCGCAACAACCAGCGCATCGGTGTCGCCGTGGCCGACAACCCTAACGGCCCATGGACCCGCACGGACATTCCGCTCATCGCGCCCACACCCGGATTTCACGACGCCCTCTGCCTCGCCAATCCCTCCGTCACCCAGCGGCCCGATGGAGGCTATCTAATGGTCTACAAGGCGGTCGGAGACCAGGGCAGGAAACCCTTCGGCGGACCCGTCGTCCATGTCGTCGCCACCAGCGAAAGCCCGACCGGTCCGTTTAAAAAACAGTCGAATCCGGTCTTCACCAGCAAGGGCTCGTCCTTCGCCGCGGAAGATCCGTTCATCTGGTATGGCACCGACCGCTACTGGGCCATCGTCAAGGATTTCAGCGGCAATTTCACCCACGCCGGCACCTCGCTCGCGCTGTTCGAGTCCCCGGACGGATTCAGTTGGAAGCCCGCCACCCACCCGCTCGTCTCCACCCTCAACCTGAAATGGGCGGACGGAACCGAACAAAAGCTCATGAAGCTCGAACGCCCCCAGCTCCTGATAGAAAACGGCCGGCCCGCCGTGCTCTTCTGCGCCGCCGCCCCGGACGGAAAACTGGAGGACAGCTTCAACGTGCAAATTCCCCTGATGAGCACGACCAAGTGATCCACGAGTCTACGCGTCTCCGCACCATCACCCATTCCCATGTCTTCTCCCTTTCCCGCCCTGGTGTGCGTCAGCGCGATTCTGCTGTCAGGCCTGCCGTTGCTTCGAGCACAGGACATCGATCCCGACTCAGGGAAGGCGCTGCCCTATCCGGGTACGCCGGTCACCGGTTACAAGCTCGCCTGGTCGGATGAATTCAACGGTGCCGCCCTCGACACCGCCAAATGGAACTACCGCACCGACACCCGCTTCTGGAGCCTCCAGCGCGCCGCCAACGTCCGCGTCTCCTCCGGTTCGCTCTATCTGGATCTCAAAAAAGAAACCTTCGGCACCACCAGCTACACCGGCGGCGGAGTGATCAGTAAAAAACTTTTCCGCTACGGTTATTACGAGGCCCGGATGAAAGTCCCGCCCGGCTCGGGATGGCACACCTCGTTCTGGATGATGAAGGCGAACCGGCCGGCCACCGATACCGTCGCCATCGAACTGGACGCCATCGAAAACGATTCCGTCACCCCGCTGAAATACGGCGTCAACACCCACCGCCACCTTCCCACACCGCATCTCACCTATGGATCGAAAAACGTCGTCACTCCGTCGCTCAACGCGGACTATCACGTCTTCGGCTGCGAGTTCACGCCCACGCTCATCCGTTATTTTTTCGAAGGAAATGTCGTTCAAACCGTGAACGCCACCCAGTTCCCCCACAACGATCTCAACATCTGGCTCACTTCCATCGCCGCCCCGCTCGGCGGCACCACCAGCGTGGATGATACCCAACTGCCCGCCGCCGCACTCTTCGACTACACTCGTTTCTTCGCTCCGGCCGCCACCGCATCCGTAAACGTCACCGCCCCCGGCAGCGCGGGAGTCACCCTCGCCTCGACTGACCATTCCCTCCGCATCGCCGCCAACGCCGCATCCAGCGATGCCGCGCTTACCCCGAGCATCCTGTGGTCGAAATTTTCCGGCCCCGGTGAAGTGACTTTTGCGGATCCCACCCAACTCACCACCACCGCCAGCTTCTCCTCTCCCGGCACCTATCTGTTACAATGCACCGCCACCGTGGATGGAAACCCGACCAGCGCCCGCGTGCCCGTCGCCGTGGACGCACCCTTGCCCGCCATGTTCCGCCAGAGCTTCGATGGCTACACCCACACCGCCACCTTCATCCGCGGCGACAGTCCTGAATGGAACTCTGGCGCGCGCGACCAGATCATCGTCGGCCGCTGGAACAACCTCCCCATGCGGCTCCTGTTTTCATACGACCTGACCGGTCTCCCCGCCGATGCCACCATCGAAGCCGCCACCTTCGAATTATGGACCGACAGCGGAGGAGGCACCGGCACTGTCGGTGACCTGGAGCTGCGGCCGCTCCTGGAAAAGCCAACGGAAGGCACCGGTACCGGAACAAATGCCACCGACGGTGCGGGCAGCGGCACCACCTGGCTGTCCCGCACCGGTGGCACCGCCATCCCCGACTTATGGACCACGGCAGGTGCGAATTTCGGCCCCGAAGTTGTTTCCTCCGCCGCCGGTTTCGACGCCACCTTCCAAGGTCATCCCATCGTTTTCCCAAGCTCCACGACATTCACCGCACTGGCAGAAACCGCCCGCTCCACCGCCACTCCGCTCAAGCTGCTGGTTCTTGCTCCTTCCACCGAGGCTGGCACCACCAACTCCATCAGCCGCATCGGCTCGGACGACAATCTCGACGCGGATCATCGCCCACAGCTCACGGTTTACTACCGGGGAAATTACGCCCCCTCCCCTTCGACCGGCGCATCGCTTTCAGCCGTCGCGGGGTTGCCGACCACTCTCCCGGGCTCCGTGGTCCACGCCAGCTCCACAAATTGGACCCGGCGATCAGGTCCTGCCCCCGTGACTTTCGCCGATGCGAACCTCGCCTCCACCACCGCCACGTTTCCCATGCCCGGAGTGTATGCCCTTGAACTCACCGCAACCAACAATCTCGCGGAAACCTCAGCTCCACTCGCGGTCACCGTGGTCCCGCCACCCAGTGCTTACGAGTCATGGCTCGCCCTGCATTTCGGAGCCGCACCCGATCCCGCCGACGCCGGGGACCTTGCGGATCCCGATCATGACGACCTCCCGAATCTGATCGAATTCGCCACCGGCGGTGATCCCACCGTACCGAACAAGACGTCGGTCAGCCTGACGAATCAGGAATCCGTTCTCGAACTCGTCTATCCCCAAAGCCACGCGGCCGCGGCGGACGGCACCACCTTCCAAGTCGAATGGAGCGATCTTCTTGCCAACGGATGGAGCTCCGCCGGCGTCAGCCAGTCTGCAATTCCGGAATCCGACACCGCCGTCGCGAGGTTATGGAA
>JBEDKU010000255.1:0-2957 GCA_041172045.1 Verrucomicrobiota bacterium
TTGCTAGGCTTATAATCGAGGATTTCGGACACGACTTCCGCCAATCCGGTTTGAACTTGGAAATCGTGGTTCTCTGCATCGCACGCATCATCCAAGTCGGCTTGGCTCGATCCGATCCTACCTACGATTTTTCTGATCTACGGAATCATTTCGTCCATCGTTTCTCGATTCATGGGAGTTTTGGTTTAATTCGATCATTCCGTTCCCAGCAGAATCAATCGTTGATACTGGTCAAGCATTCGAGCTCGTCCATCGATATCTTCAGGCAAGCATACAACCGGGTCGGCAGCAGCCATGGCCTCCGCCACCATGTTCGGATCAATCTTCGGCCTGCCAGATGCCAGGCTGTTTTCGGTGGCCGGGCCTGTGGGCTCAAATTCGCCATCCGCTTCCGGGAGATCTTCGTTGATGAGGATGCCGATGCCGAGGCACATTAATCACCTACCCGTCCGGTGTTTTGCGATGATTGAATTTTGGACGACGCGGAACAGGAAGAACTTGCCACAGCTTGCTTAAAAGGTCAGGAACAAGCAGAGTGGCAGGTTCTTTGAGGAAATAACCACCTTACAGCCAGACATTTACAAGGATGAGCGTCAAATTGAAGATTCACGTGTCGGCGGTTCAAATCCGTCTCGGGCCACTTCTCTAATCCATTGGAACACACGGGTTAGTGTCTTGGATATGGCCGTCGCCAAAAATGTGCTGTGGAAGTCGCAGGGATCGTCCGCGAAAGGCATTTCCCGCAGACCGGGTGTCCGATTTCGCATCGGACATGCAAGTCACCCTACGGGAATCAAGTGTCGAACTCCAAGGAGCGGGGGAATGCGGTCTAACGAACCTGTCGGAACTCGGGGGAATTTTCACCCGGTTGGGGGATGGTGAAACGAGTACGAAACGGCATGATTTGGAACGCGGCACCAAATGGTGCGATCTACACCATGAAAGCGATTTATTTAGCAACCTTCGTCGGCCTCGTTTCCATGCAGGCGGGGCGGTCCGAACTTTTGTTCACCCAACAGGGCGACGATCTCCCGTTCGCGGAGGTGGTGAAATCTGGAAAACTGCCGAAAGGAAAAAATTCGAAGATCGGCGTGACCGGGTCCGCCATCGATGTGAAGAACGCGCTTGTGGAGCTTACTCCGGAGGCCAGGCGGCCGGTACCCACGGAGATTCGGATTCACACCTTGGGTAGCAGTGTGATTCCCCGTGCGGACTTCAAGAAATGGTCGCGGTGGTATCAGGAGGACGGCAGCACGCAGGTCTTCAGGCTGTTCAAAGGAGAGGTGAACATGCGGAACGCCCGCGAGAACGCGGCGCGGATCGAAGCCTTCAGCAATGTGAGTTGGAAGCGCGGCGACTGGCACGAGTGGAGTGGCACCTATACCATCATCAAGCCACATGGAGCCGCCATTTTCCAGGCGAAAAACAATATCAATGATTGGTCGGTGCAAATCAACATGAACCCCAAAGGCGACATCATGCTCAATCACCGCCGGGGAGAGGACAAGGTGATCGCGACCGGGATGGTGGGAAAACCTTTCCATATCCGGGTCAGGGACAATGGGCTGGACTACGAGGTGTTTCTGGATGGCAGGAAGGTCGGCGAGGGGTCCTACGCACGCCCGACAGGGACAACCGGATTCCGGTGGGGCATGTATCTCGGCAAGAGCGCTGTGAACCAGGATGCCATGATCTTTGTCTCGGGAGCCACCGTGGACGGCAAAGATGGCAAGTGACCTTCATTGCCACTTCGCGTGTCTGTGATTCCGATCACTGTGCATGGAAGGCGTTGATGAAAGATGCAACGAAACGCTCAGCGGGCATGCCCGCACCAGTCGCCGTCCATGACGCGGATTCCGTATAACTGGGCGCGAGTGATCCCGTTGGTCGCTGCAATTTCGACGCGAAGACGCCTCACTCCACGGACGGACGTGCGGTGACGGCGGTTGCGCTGATAGTTTCCGGTGATCTCGGCCACGATGGTCTCGCTGCCATCCTCGTGCCCGGCGATGATTCGATAATCCCGGATGATCGACGGGATGCCGCGCAACGGATAGCCCTGCCAGCTTTGCCAGAAGTGGAAATGCAGCGACGAGTCGAGGAGCAACTGGACCTCGGTGATGTTCTTAGGGCTCTCCCAGTTCAAGGATATCCACTCGGGTTCGACAAACTCACTTGCCGCCGACACCCAGAGGTTCGGCGCATGGGTTGGGCGGCTGTGGCCGTTGACCGCCATTTCCGCGCCATAGAGCTCTTGCGCGGGATTGGTCTGGCAGCAATGGGCGAAGTTTAGAAACAGGCTCTCGGCTTTGAAATTTCTAGCATAATCATTCCAGTCCGGCGCGACCACTCCCGCGCCGTCGGCGTCCACCGCGCGAGTCATGCCGATCATCAATGAGCGCGAGGTCCACTTGGTGAAGTGATTCGGCCGGATCGGGTCTTCCGGGCGTGGGTAATACCAGCGTTTCCCGGGCGGCGTTTCCATCATGTGGACGGCCACGGCGGGGTTCTTCGCGAGGATGAGGAAATGCCATCCGGGCCTGTTGATGGCGCAGGAGACCGGGATTTCGATCCATTGGGATTCGCCTGCCAGGATCCCAACAACGCCTTCGGTTAGTAAATCCTCCGGGAAGGTGGAACTGTTAGCCGGGCCCTGGTGGAGGCGGTAACGCAGTTGCGTGTCGCAATCGGCGTCGATCCACAACGAAATGGAATCGAGTCGTTGGCTGGTCACGGGGAGCTGCAGCATACGGTCGTCGCGCAATCGATCGAGCCCCCAGCTTTTCACCGGATCACGCTCTGAGAAGACGCTTGAGGCGGTGACGGTGGCTTCGCGCGCGATGTCGCCGTCCACCGCCAGTTCCAGCGCGTGGATATGATGGTCTGCTAGGAAAAGATCGCGTTGAATGGCGCGGATCGCGTTGCCGGAGGTGAGTGAACGCGGGTCGCTCTGCGAT
>JBEDKU010000256.1:0-7727 GCA_041172045.1 Verrucomicrobiota bacterium
GATCAAGACTCTCACCTCCCCCACCCAGACCATCGCCATCGACGACTTCGAGATCTCCGCCATGCAGCCGATTCCCGCCCCCGGCGCGGCGACATCCCCGGCACCCGCCAACGCGGCCACCGGCATCCCGACCACCACCTCGCTGTTGTGGACACCGGGCGCTAACGGAATCACCCAACAGGTTCATTTCGGCCCCGCCGGAAATCCGCAACTCATCGCGACTCTCGACGGCGCAGCCATCGCACAATCTCCGCCCGCCCTAACCGCATCCACCACCTACACTTGGCGGATCGACACGATGAATCCCGCCGGGACCACCGCGGGGCCGACGTGGACATTCACCACCGCGCCACCGCCGAACCAGCCTCCGGTTCTGGCCGTGATTCCAGGAGTCTCCGTCGTGGCCGGCCAGACCGTCGCCTTCACCGCATCCGGCAGTGATCCAGACGTTCCCGCGCAACCACTCATCTACAGCCTCCAAAACGCCCCCGCAGGCGCGGCGATCCACCCCGCCAGCGGCGCGTTCACCTGGCGCCCCACCCAGACTCAGGCCCCGGGTTCTTATCCGATGACCATCACCGTCACCGACGACGGCTCGCCTCCCCTCTCCGCCCAGCGCTCGTTCACCATCGAAGTCGCACCAACCGCTCCGCCCGCCGTATCCTCTGCCTCACTCGGCATCGACGGCACCTTCCGCTTCCAGATCGCGGGCGACGCGGGACCGGACTACCGCGTGTGGTTTTCCGAAAATCTGGTCGACTGGAGTCTTCTGCAAACCATTCCCGCCCCGACGCCCCCCTTCTGGGTCGAAGACTCCGCCGCTGGAAGTTTCCCGCAGCGCTTTTATAAATTGAGCCTCGCGCCCTGAATCAGGTGAAATTTCCCTCAACCCATCGGCGTTGAAACCGGACCATGTGTTTGAGAAAAATCCTCCCGCTTCTAGCGTTCTGTCTCATTTCGGTTCTTGCGGCAGAGCCCACATTGCCTCCCGCCCTGATTGAGGGGTTCCAAGCCAAATGGCCGAAGAACCGGGCGATCAACCTCGTCTTCCACGGCCACAGCGTGCCCTCGGGCTACCACAAAACGCCGGAGGTGAGACCCTTCGAGTCCTACCCGCAGCTCGTTTACCAGGGACTCAAGCGCCGCTACCCCTTCGCCGTCGTCAATGTCATCGTCACCGCCATCGGCGGGGAAAACAGCATCCAGGGAGCCGCCCGCTTCGAGCGCGACGTGCTCATTCACCAGCCGGACGTCATCTTCATCGACTACGCGCTCAACGACCGCAGACAACCGCGCGACCAGGTCGAAACTGCCTGGCGCTCCATGATCGTCGCCTCGAAAAAGGCCAACATCCCCGTCATTCTCATCACCCCCACCGGCGACTCCTCCGCCAATCTCACCGACCCCCAGGACCCGCTCTGCCGATGCGCCGATCTGATCCGCCGCCTCGCGAAAGCGGAAAACGTGCTGCTCGCCGACGTCTTCGCCGCCTGGCAGGCCGAGGTCGCCAAGGGCACCCCGCAGACCGACCTTCTCAGCCAGGTCAACCACCCCAACCTCCGCGGCCACACGCTCGCCGCGGAAGTCATCGCCCGGCCGTTTTTGAAATAGAAACGAATCGGTTGCCAGCGGGCGGCAAGCCGGTATGCTCCCCGCCCCGGCGAAAAAGACGCCGGCTTTTACAAAATGAATCATCCCCATGTAGCGATCGTTGGTGCGACGGGTGCCGTCGGTGTCGAAATGCTCCTTTGCCTTGAGCAGCGGAATTTTCCCCTCAGCAAGTTGAAGCTCTTGGCTTCGGCGCGGTCCGCCGGGAAAAAGATGACCTTCCGCGGCGAGGAAATCACCGTCGAGGAACTCACCCATGATTCGTTTGCCGATGTGGACATCGCGCTCTTCAGCGCGGGCGGCGGGATTTCACTGGAATTCGGCCCGTCCGCCGCTGCCGCCGGCGCGGTGGTAATCGACAATTCCTCCGCCTTCCGGATGGACGCCGACGTGCCGCTGGTCGTTCCGGAAATCAATCCAGAAGCCGCGAAAAACCGCCCGCGCGGCATCATCGCGAACCCGAACTGCACCACGATCATCTCGCTGATGGCGCTCGCCCCGCTGCATCAGGCGTTCGGCCTGCGCTCGATCATCGCCTCCACCTATCAGGCGGTTTCCGGTTCCGGCGCCCAGGGCATCGTGGAGCTGGAAGAGCAGATGAAGTCGATCCACGCCGGCGAGCCGGTGACGCTGAAGGTCTATCCGCGCCAGATCGCGTTCAACGTGATCCCGCAAGTGGATAGCTTCACGGACAACGGCTACACCAAGGAGGAGATGAAAATGCTCAACGAAGGGCGGAAAATCATGAACCTGCCGGACCTGCGGGTGTCCTGCACCTGCGTGCGGGTGCCGGTCTATCGGTCGCACTCGGTTTCCATCACCGCGCAGTTCGAGCGCCCGGTAGATGCCGATGCCGCGCGCGCCGCATACGCGGGCAAGGCGGGCGTGCAGGTGGTGGATGACATTTCCAACAAGGTCTTCCCCGTGCCGCTCGACACGACCGGCAAGGACGACTGCCTCGTCGGCCGCATCCGCAAGAACCTCGTCTTCGACAACGCGCTCGACCTCTGGGTCGTGGGTGACCAGGTCCGCAAAGGTGCCGCCCTCAACGCGGTGCAGATCGCGGAAATCCTCTGAAACCCGTGGATCTCAAGAGCTATCTCACCGCCCGCGCCGCCGAAGTGGATGCGGCGATGGATGCTTTTTTACCGAAAGCCAAAGAGCGCCCGGCGACGATCCACGCGGCGATGCGTTACAGCGTCTTCGCCGGTGGCAAACGCCTCCGCCCGGTGCTCTGCCTGGCGGCGGCGGAAGCGTGCGGTGGCGAAATTTCCAACGCCCTCGCTCCGGCCTGCGCGGTGGAGTTGATGCACACGTATTCACTGGTCCATGATGATTTACCGGCGATGGACGACGACGACCTGCGCCGCGGCCGGCCGACTTGCCACAAGGTTTACGGCGAAGGCATGGCCGTACTCTGCGGCGACGCCTTGCTCACCGAATCCTTCATCGTGCTCGCCAAAACCCCGGCAACGAAGCGCTACGAGGCCCGTGACTACATCACCGAACTGGCGGAAACCGGCGGCAGCCGCAAACTCATCGGCGGACAGGTCATGGACCTGGAAGGCGAAGGAAAAAAACTCACCAAGCGCGATCTCGTCCGCATCCACGAAGCGAAGACCGCCGCGCTGCTCACCAGCTCGTTGCGACTCGGCGGCATGTCGGCCAACGCGACGCCCGCGAAGCTGGACGCGCTCACGAAATTCGGCCACGCGCTCGGATTGGCGTTTCAAGTCATCGACGACATTCTCGACGTCACCCAAAGCACCGAAGTCCTCGGCAAGACGGCGGGCAAGGACCAGGCGGTGGAGAAATCCACCTACCCCGCCATCCTCGGCCTGGATGCTTCGCGCAAGGAAGCTGCCAAGCTCACCGAGGCGGCGATGGACGCGCTGAAACCCTTCGGAGCCAAAGCAATGCGCCTGCGGGAAATCGCGAGCCACCTTCTCAAGCGGGACTATTAAAGCGGCTTGGTATGGGCGGTGCTTTGCCATAGGAGAAACCCTATGGATCGCTTACATGGCCTGATCGGCGTCGCCCTCATTCTCGGAATCGCGGTCTTGTTTTCCAACAACCGCCGGAAAATCAACCTGCGCTTAGTCGCCAGCGGTATCTCCCTGCAGGTGGTCATCGCGCTCCTGATCTTCCATGTCGGGCCCGTGTCGTGGTTTTTCCAAAAAGTCGGCCATGGCATCGGCAAGATCGAGGAATTCGCCCGCCAGGGAGCGTCGTTCGTCTTTGGCGGAATTTCTGTCCATCAGTCCGCCAGCGGTGTCGGGAACTACGCCGCGAACGGCTTCGTCTTCGCCTTCAATGTCACCTCCACCATCATCCTGGTCTGCGCACTGGTGGCCGTGACCTATCACTTCGGCATCATGCAGCGCGTCGTCGCCGTCATCGCCCGGTTGATGAACTCCGTCATGCGCGTGAGCGGCGCGGAGTCTTTGAGCAACGTCGCCAGCGCCTTGGTCGGCCAGGTGGAGGCGCAGGTGATGATCCGGCCCTACCTCGCCGGTATGACGAAGAGCGAGCTGCTCGCCTCGATGAGCGGCAGCCTCGCGTGCATCGCCGGCGGCATCCTCGTAGTCTATGTGAACATGGGCGCCCAAGCCGGCCTCGATCTCGCTCCCAAGCTCATCACCGCCAGCCTGATGGCCGCGCCCGGCGCGCTGGTCATTGCCAAGATCGTTTTCCCGGAAACCCTGCAAAGCGAGACCATGGGCACCGTGAAGCTGGAGGTGAAAAGCAACTACATCAACGTCATCGACGCCATTTCCCACGGCGCGGCCGAGGGCTTGAAAATCTCGCTCAACGTCATCGCCATGCTCATCGGTTTCATCGCCGTGATCGCCTGCATCGACTGGGCCATGGTTTCCATCGGCCACCTGTTCAATCCGGATTTCAACCTCACGCTCAACTGGATCTTCGGCAAGGCGTTCTATCCGATGGCCTGGGCCATGGGCGTGCCAGAGGTGGACATCAACAACGCCGCCACCTTGTTAGGACAAAAACTCACCGTCAACGAGTTCGTCGCCTTCAAGAGCCTCACCGACAAGGCCGTGCCCATCTTCACGGAAAAAGGCCTGCTGATCGTCAGCATCGCGATTTGCGGGTTTGCGAATTTCAGCAGCGTCGGCATGCAGATCGGCGGCATCGGCGCGCTGGCCCCCGAGCGGCGGGCGGATCTGGCCAAGCTCGGCCTCAAGGCGCTGCTCTGCGGCACGCTGGCCTCCTACCTTTCCGCCACCCTCGCCGGCATCATCATCTGAGAGACCTCGAAGGCGAGCGAGATGCACCTCCGGGCTGGCGCGATCACAGTGGTTTGGAAGAACTCCAATCACATCCAGACTAAGAGCGCGCTCAAGGCTGCCTCGAATCCGGACCGAATCCTGATTGAAGAACGCGGGCGGCAGGTGGGTGAACCGGGAAAAGCTGGCAAAGAGGTCGGCGGAGAAAAGAAGGCCCAAGCGCTCACAGAAATATCCGGTGTGGCCACGAGTATGTCCGGGAAGATGAACCGCCCTCAATCCGTGCCAGATGTCGAGGTGATCACCGTCGTCAATGAGTCGGTCAGGTGTGAATGCGCCAAATGACAAGAGCTTCCGACCGAAAGCCTCCAGAAGACCGGTGATTCGGGATACCCCACGATAAACAGGAGTTCCGGCGTAGTATTCAAGGTCGAGCCTCGGAGCGGCGACCCAAGCCCCGCAACGATGGGCCAATTCCGCGACATTGAGGATGTGATCGAGGTGGCCATGCGTCAGGATGATTCCGCGAATCGGAATCCCGGTCCATCCGCGGCGGGCAAGCGCACGATCAAGGCAAGCTGGACCGCCAATGAAACCTGAATCCAGAAGATAGAGGGAGTAGCCATCACGAAGGACGTAAAAGCACACCCCATGGTTGCGGACTTGTAATAGATCTCCGTGCACGATCTGCTTCATTTGAGCTGTGGCGGAATCGTATCTGGAGTTAGTGGAGGATTGATGGAATTTGACGCATTCCCGCTGTCGTGACTCGGATCAGCCCGCGGGGAGAGCCACCGTGCGACTACCACCCGATAGGAGACCCAGGAAATGAGGATCGGCATAAAAAGCGCGATCAATGACCAAGACCCGTTTGGAACAGACGCATACGCCTCGTCCTTCGGACAATATTCATAGATAACGGCCGACAACACCGTCCAAAGTTGCCAAGCGATCAAAGCTAACACTCCTCGTCCTAGGAGATCCCCCACTTTGGGTTTCCCCAACCCAAGCATCCGCGACAGGTGCCCGACTACGAAAAGATAAATCGGCACCACCACGAAGATCCCCACCAGGAGGAAAATGCCGGTCTGAACCCGCTTTGAAATGAGGTCACCGCAAAGCGAAGACAATCCTGAAGAAATCCAAAGCGTCCCACAAAAAGCCAAAACTCCCATAATCCATTTCAGCGACACAAGATTCACGGCACGGTATAATTTGATTCCGAAGACGACCGCCAGCACGCCCGGAATCGCCACTAGAGGGACGACCGCAAACAGAAAGATGAAATCCAATGAATCCCGCCCACCCGCAATGAATCGCTGAAACGTGGGAACAAGAACGCCCCAAAGCCAGCAGACACCGAGCACGGTGGACAGTCCTCCAATCGTCCTACTCAGGTGGACGGCTTTCATTTTTTTCGACTTTGGCAGTTTGAATCACAGCGATGATCGATCCAAAATCATTGCTGGATTTGGCGATCTCCTGTCCGGATCTCATCTGGCTGATGACACCATCCAGGAAGAGCGCGTCGTCACACCCCAGCGTGCGGAATAGTTGTGCGAACTCGTGCAGATTCGGGAACTTCGGCGAATGAAAATCAGTCATCGCAAACACAACCATTCCATCCTTCGAGACACCGACACCGTTACGGTGCAATCTTGACGAGGAATTCGCGTTGAAAGCAGGGTGAACCTTTCCCTTTCTCAAAAGCAATGGGCCGGACTGGACGGCCTGCTGGACCGCGACATCTTTTTGCGGGTATTCCTCTGTGGCAATGACGGCGGCTCCCTTTGCCCCAATCAAAAAAATCCCGTTCGGTTTCAGAAAAAAGTTCCCGTTACCCTCGCTTCGGTTCACGGGATTCAATTCTTTGCCATCCTGAATCATCAGCCCACTTGGCACACCTCCCGGCTCAAATATCCCTCCGTTCATTAAGGTATCAACCGTCAAACCGCCGCGTTCAAGGTGGCGGGCCACATCCGGCATGTTCCGCAGCTGTTTCCCGTCAGAATCCTTCCATACGATCCGGACCGCTTCAGCCGGCGCCCGTAAAATCTGGTAGGTGACTCCAGCAACCACTTTCTCGTCTGGCGCAGCCCTGCCCAAGCCCAATAAACCCAAGGTGAAGATGGTGACAATTGCGAACGGCTGGATCATTTTTGAACCGAGGATCGTGATTGGTTCTGTCAAAGGATGGGTGGTCTCGGCGAAGGTTGGCGAGGAGAATCTCGGTCGGATTTCCCGAACGACAGAGCGCTGGGTTTCCATGATGGCCGAACTGGATTTCGCGGTCCACCGGGGCTGGAGGCGCTGCGCCCCTTGCGATTGACGAAGTCGCCCCCGAGACCATCGCGAGGCACCCACGAAAATCGATTGCCCGCCGGGATTCCGCCGGACAATCTTCCGGCCTGCCATGTTTCCACGCCCGCCGAAAAAATTTGTTCCCACCCCGTTCGAGTATCATCAGGAAATCGAGATCACCATCGACGCCCTGACCAATCTCGGCGCGGGCGTCGGCCGGATCGATGGCTGGGTCGTCTTCGTGCCGTTTTCCCTGCCGGGGGAAACCGTCAAGGCCCGCGTCTTCCGCAATGACAAGAACTGCTCCCACGCCGATCTCGTCGAGGTGCTCGTCCCCTCGCCCGACCGCATCGCACCCGGTTGCCCGCTCTTCGGCGAATGTGGCGGCTGCCAATACCAACACCTTTCCTACGACAAACAACTCGCCTGGAAGACCCGCCAGGTCGGCGAGTTGATGAAGCACATGGCCGCCATCACCTTCCCGGTGAACGACTGTCTTTCCTCGGAGCAAATCTGGAACTACCGCTCGAAAATCACTCCCCATTTCGATCAACCGCGCAACAGCGAGAT
>JBEDKU010000257.1:0-6375 GCA_041172045.1 Verrucomicrobiota bacterium
ATTCGATAGAAAAGCGGCATGATCAGGAGAAGACGCCGTGTTCCAAGCGACCGAGCAAGGCGTCCACCTCGCGGGCCCCGATTTCCGTGTCCGCATAATCCAACGGGCACTCCCCGTGGAATGCCATAGCCGGAGCCGTCAGCCAGGACCGCGCCCCCTCCACCCCGCCAAGTGCGGCGACGGCGTGTGCCATGAGCCGCGCGTAACGGACCAGACGATCCGACTCGGCCCGGTCCAGAACTCCGGTTTTCTTCCGGCGATGAAGGGTGGCGCGGGACATTCCCAGCCAGGCACCCATGCGCTCTTCCGTCACAGCGAGCATTTCCTGCATGGCGTGAAACTCGGCAAACGGCAAACCGTCCCGGACTTTTTCAATCATGTAAGCCGCTTCCGGCTCCCGCAGGACGGATGAATCCGGGGGAATGTGATTCCAGTAGTCGGCAGGCTCCTCACTCATGAGAAGCAATCAAAAGCATCTTTTGAATCAATGCAAGTTTTGATTTCAAAAAAACAGCCAGCCGTTTGCACGGCTGGCTGTAGGAAGAACAGGCCGGAATGCCTGTTTCACTTGGATCAATAGCGGTAGTGGTCGGCCTTGAACGGGCCTTCGACGGAGACGCCGATATAGTCGGCTTGGGCCGGGGTCAGCTGGGTAAGCTTGGCACCGATCTTGGCGAGGTGAAGTCGGGCAACTTCCTCGTCGAGATGCTTCGGCAGGACCTTCACTTCGCCGGCCTTGTAGGTGTCCTTGTTCTTCCAAAGCTCGATTTGTGCGAGCGTTTGGTTGGTGAACGAGTTGGACATCACGAAGCTCGGGTGGCCGGTGCCGCAACCAAGGTTCACGAGGCGACCTTCCGCAAGCATGTAAAGGCTGTTGCCAGTCGGGAAGGTATACTTGTCGACCTGTGGCTTGATGTTGGTCTTCACCACGTTAGGCGCGGTGTTGAGCTTGTCGATTTGGATCTCGTTGTCGAAGTGGCCGATGTTGCAGACGATCGCCTGGTCCTTCATTTTCTCCATGTGCTCGAGGCGGATGATGTCCTTGTTGCCGGTGGTGGCGACGTAGATGTCACCCCAGCCGAGGGTGTCTTCGATCGGCAGGACGCGGAAGCCTTCCATGGCGGCTTGGAGCGCGCAGATCGGGTCGATTTCCGTGACGACGACTTGGGCACCGGCACCGCGGAGCGCTTGGGCGCAGCCCTTGCCGACATCGCCGTAACCGCAGACCACGCCGACCTTGCCGGAAATCATCACGTCGGTGGCGCGCTTGATGCCGTCCACGAGAGACTCGCGGCAACCGTAGAGGTTGTCGAACTTCGACTTGGTGACCGAGTCGTTCACGTTGATCGCGGGGATCAACAACGTGCCGGCCTTGGCCATTTGATAGAGGCGATGCACGCCGGTGGTGGTTTCCTCGGAAACGCCTTTCCACTCCTTGACGATTTCGTGGAAAATGCCGGGTTGCTTGACCTTGATGTCCTTGAGCAGGTCCTTGATGACCGACTCTTCGTGGCTTTCCGATTCGGAGTTGATCCAGTCGGATCCGTTCTCCATTTCGTAGCCCTTGTGGATGAGGAGGGTCGCGTCGCCACCGTCGTCGACGATGAGCTGCGGGCCGAGGCCTTGTGGATTCACGAGCGCCTTCCAAGTGCACCACCAATATTCTTCAAGGGACTCGCCCTTCCATGCGTAAACCGGGATTTCACGGGCGGCGATGGCGGCGGCGGCGTGGTCCTGGGTGGAGAAAATGTTGCAGGAAACCCAGCGCACTTCGGCGCCGAGATCGACCAGCGTTTCGATGAGAACCGCCGTCTGGATGGTCATGTGGAGCGAGCCCATGACGCGGACGCCTTGGAGCGGCTTTTCCTTGCCATACTTTTCGCGGGTGGACATCAGGCCGGGCATTTCGTGCTCGGCGATTTCGATTTCCTTGCGGCCGAAATCAGCGAGGCCAAGGTCTCTAACTTTGTAGTCTGTGAAGCTCATATAATTATTGGATAGGTGATTGAGTTAGCCGATCGCCTTGATGAGAGCGGCCGCCTTGTCGGTGGCTTCCCAGGTGAGGTCGGCGTCGGTTTTGCCGAAGTGGCCGTAGTTGGTGGACTTCGAGTAGATCGGGCGGAGAAGGTTGAGTTGCTTGACGATGTCGGCCGGCTTGAAGGAAAAAACCTTGAGGATGGCGGCGAGAATTTTCTCATCCGGCTTGGTGCCGGTGCCGAAGGTATCGACATGAACACTAACCGGAAGCGGATGACCGATGGCGTAGGCGAACTGCACCTCGCACTTGGTGGCGAGTTTCGCGGCGACGACGTTTTTCGCAACCCAGCGGCCCATGTAGGCGGCGGAGCGGTCGACCTTGGACGGGTCCTTGCCGGAGAATGCACCACCGCCGTGACGACCGGTGCCGCCGTAGGTATCGACGATGATCTTGCGGCCGGTGAGGCCGGAGTCGCCTTGAGGACCGCCGACGACGAACTTGCCGGTCGGGTTGATGAGATACTCGGTGTCCTTGGTGAGCATGTTCTTCGGCAGGACCTTTTTGATCACTTGCTCGATGCAGAACTTTTCGATGACGGCGTGCTCCACATCAGCGGCGTGCTGGGTGGAAATGACGACGTTGACGATGCGGGTGGGCTTGCCATCGACATACTCGACGGAAACCTGCGACTTCGCGTCCGGGCGGAGCCACTTGGCGAGCTTGCCGGCCTTGCGGATCTTGGTGAGCTCGCGGCCGAGACGGTGCGCATACATGATCGGCGCGGGCATCAGCTCTGGCGTCTCGTCGCAGGCGTAGCCGAACATGATGCCTTGGTCGCCGGCGCCTTGCTCGGCGTGTTTTTTGCCTTTCGCTTTTTTCGCATCAACGCCTTGGGCGATGTCCGGGGACTGCGTGGTCAGGTAGTTGTTGATGAAAATCTGGTCGGCGTGGAAGACGTCGTCACTGTTGACATAGCCAATGCCACGGACGGCGTCGCGGATGACTTTCTCGATGTTGATCACGGAACCGATCGGCTTCTGGCCAATCTTCGGGATGGTGATTTCGCCACCGACGACGACGACATTGCTCTTCACGAAGGTTTCGCAGGCGACCCGGCTCTTCGGATCGATGGCGAGGCAGGCGTCAAGAATGGCGTCCGAAATGGTATCGGCGACTTTGTCCGGATGGCCTTCGCCGACGGATTCTGAGGAAAAAATGTAGGTGCTCATGTGCTTTTTAATTTTCGTATCGTCAAATCGTGATGCGTTGATGCATGGTGTCCCGCATGCCGTCAATGCTGAAATCACTCAAGCTCCTTGCCGACCCGACCCGCCTGCGGATTCTCATGCTGGTGGAGCACGAGGCACTCTCGGTCGCCGAACTTCAGGAGGTGCTGGGCATGGGCCAAAGCCGGATTTCCACCCAGCTGTCCCAGCTGAAAGCCGAGGGACTCGTGAGCGACGAGCGCAGCGGAAAAAACAATATCTACACCTGCTCAGCCGATCCGGACCTGATGGAAGTCGCCCGCTTGGCCGCCGCCGAAGTGCCTGAAGTCGCCAACGACGAAGCGGCGCTCCGGCATTTGCTGCGGAAACGGAAGGACAGTTCCCGCGCGTATTTCGATGAACTCGCGGGTCGCTTCGGCAAAGATTACGTGCCGGGCCGCTCTTGGAAGGCCTTGGCCGAGGCGCTCATCAAGGTTCTCAATTACCAGATCGTGGCCGACCTCGGCGCCGGCGAGGGCACGTTGGCCCAATTGCTCGCCCAGCGTGCCGAAAAGGTCATTGCCGTGGATCTCTCGCCGAAAATGGTCGAGTTCGGGCAGAACCTCGCCAACCAAAACGGCCTGACGAATCTGGAATACCGCATCGGCGACATCGAAGAACCACCGATCGAAAACACCACCCTCGACCTCGCGATCCTCAGCCAGGCGCTCCACCACGCCGAGCATCCGCAGCGGGCGCTCGACGCGGCGTTCCGCATTCTCAAACCGGGCGGCCGCCTGATCGTGCTCGACCTGCTGCAACACCATTTCGAAGAAGCGCGCGAGCTTTATGCCGACCGCTGGCTTGGATTCCCGGAGAGCGACCTGGCGGCGATGCTGGAAAAATCCGGCTTTACCGGCATCGAAGTGATCGTCGCGGACCGGGAAGCCGTGGAACCCAAATTCCAAACGCTCCTCGGCATCGGCACCCGCCCGCTCTAAACCAACCTCACCCAGCCATGCGATTCCTCATTCTGCTGCTGCTCGCACTCCTTTTTGCGAGCTGTTTTCCAGCGCGACCGGTGCCAGTCTCCGCTCCAGACACGCAGACTGATCCGCCGCCAAAACACACCTTTTCCGAGTCCCCTCCCCCTATCATCTCGCGGCAGGCTTCAGCACCCGCGCGCGCCACGGTTCTGCAAATCGCGGGCATCACCTTCGAGGGCGTTTCCTTCGATTCCCGCGATCACCGCCTCGTCGTGGCCGATCAGGCGAACGGCCCCGGCAGCCAATACGCCGACGCGGCCTCCGCAGCGCGGGCTCACGGTGGAGTCGCGGCGGTCAACGCCGGATTTTTCACCCCGGAAGGAGCTCCTCTCGGACTGGTAGGAGCCGCGGGCAAATTTTCCGGCGCGTGGAATTCCGCATCCTCGCTCGGCAGCGGCGCATGGTATGAAACCCCATCCGGCGCGATGGCCATCGCACGCCGGGAAAAACTCGGACGCGGCGGAGCAGCCGCCATGCGCGAACTCATCCAAGCCGGCCCCCTACTCGTCGAAAACGGCAGTGACGTCCGCGGACTTGAGGGCAACAAACCCAGCATCCGCATGATGATCCTCTGGGACGGCGGCACCCGTTGGTGGATCGGCCGCGGCACGCCATGCACTTTGGCCGAGCTCGGCCGGGCCCTGGCCATGGGCCAGCCAGCGGGTTGGCCGACCAGACATGCGCTCAACCTCGATGGGGGACGATCCTCCGACCTCTGGATTTCCGACTCGATTTCCAGCGGCCCCGTCCTCAGACGTCCGCCGTGGAACCGCCCGGTCCGGAATTTCCTGGTCCTCGTCAAAAGATAGTCATTGTGTGTCAACTCCGCCCGATAACGAATGTTGGACAGCGAGGCATCACGTGATACTATTCCAGCTCACCGCTTTATGAAATCCATGTCCCGGGTAATCCTTTTTCCCGCAGTCGCTGCCGCTTTAGGAGTCGTCTCCTGCGCGACAGTGAGCAAGGTTGGCAAGGGATCCATCGCTTTCGTCCAGAAAACGACGACGGCCACCACCACCAAAGTGGCGCAACTTTCGACCATGGCGATCGACAAGATCCACCCTCCGGGTGTCAAAGTCGTCGAAGTCAGGGAGAAGGACCTCAAAAAGCTTCCCACCGGCCAGGAGCGCGCACTCGCCTACGAAAACACCCGTAAACGCAGCTTTTGGTTTTTCAGCGGTCCCGTCGATTTCAAAGAACCCAGTCTGCCGGAGGCCGGCGGCGAAATGGACGGCAGCTTGCTCCCGCCGAAAGGTCCCTGATGTTGATGTTACGCGAAACTGTGCATTCCCGGCTTGATGCCCGCCCGCTCATGAGGATGATCGCGCGCATGTCACGCCTGTCTTGTGTCCGACTTCTCGCGCTCGTCTTCACCGGTGCGATGATCACTTCTTGTGGCGGAAATCCTCCGTCACGGCCCCAGCCGCGGCCCGTCAAGCCCGCCCAGGTCGCCGTGCCAACGGCGGGTCAACCGGTCCGCGTCGCCGCCATTCCGCCGAGTGCTCCGCCGCCGGTCGCCGCCGAGAGCGCCATCGTCATCGACGTCGTCAGCGGTCGCGTCCTCTACGCCAAAAACGCGGACTCCCCGCGCGCCGTCGCCAGCACCCAGAAAATCGTCACCGCGCTCTGTGTCCTCGATGCCGGAAATATCGACAAGCCTGTCACCATCCAACCCATCGACGGTGCCTGCGAACCCACCAACCTCAACCTCAAGCCCGGCGACGTGTATCCCCGCCGCGAGTTGACCAAGGTGCTGATGGTGAAGAGCGCCAACGACGTCGCCCGCGCCCTCGCCCGTGATGTCGGCGGCAGCCAGGAATCGTTTGCCGTTCTCATGAACCAAAAGGCCGCCTCGCTCGGCATGAAAAACTCGAATTTCATCAACCCGAACGGCTTGCCGAACGCCGGCCAATATTCGACCGCACGCGACATGGCCATCGCCGCCCGCGCCGCTTACCGCAGCCCGCTGATCCGCTCCTTCACCGCCACCAAATCCTTCACCTTCCGCTTCAACGACGGCCGCACGCGTTTCATCGAAAACACCAACAAGCTGTTGAAAACCCTGCCCTATTGCGACGGGCTGAAAACCGGCACCACCAATGCCGCCGGCCGCTGTTTGGTGAGCAGCGGTTCGCTCAACGGC
>JBEDKU010000258.1:0-6108 GCA_041172045.1 Verrucomicrobiota bacterium
CGCTGGATTCCGTGCTGGAGAAGAACAATGCACCGTCCGCCACCGTGCCCGCCTCGCGCCAAGCCATCGCGGCGGAGCCGTTGGCCGGGAGGAATCCGCGCCAGGCGTCGCCTTGCGGTTGGGGCACCACGGTGAGCAGGCGGTCGAAGGACACGCCTTTGCCCAGCCCTTCGATTTTCACTGGAACGACCACGCCGGACGGCAGATAGAACTCCAGCTTGCGCCAATCCCCCGCGCGGGTGATGGGCACGATGAAATCCACTGCGACGGGAAATTCGCCGGCGCGATCGGCGATGAGATCATAGCTTTGCATGCAGTCGTCCTTGCGGAGCATCACGTGCCAGCCATCGCCGGAAACGCCGCCGGCGAGCGCGGCACCACCGCCGAGCAATTGCACGGCGGAACCTTTTGCGGCGGCCTTCGCGGTGGCGGCTAGATTGATGGAAATACTGTTGCCATCGGCGGCAAGACGGCCGGTGGTGGTGGTGCCGATCAATTCGATTCCGCGCGCGCCGGTGCCGGCGAGCAGGGTGCCGAGTTCGAGTCTTGCGGCTCCGTAGCCGAGGAATTTGCGGCTATTGGAGTCATCCACCGGGACGAGGCCTTCGGCTTTTTCCACGAGCAGTTCGACACCGGAGTCGGCTGCTAGAGAGATCGACACGGCGAATCCGGTGGCGGCACCGGGCGCAGGCAACACTGGGATGATGGGCCGGGATTCGATCTTGAGGCGGGTTTTCACCTGGAGTTGCAATTGATTGATGTCGGCGGCGAACGGCCGCACGTCGAGAAAGCGGGAGCCATCTTCGGCGACGCGCACCGACCAGTCGCGCAGGCCTTCGCCAGTGACGGAAATGACCTCACCGGAGCCGTTCAGACCGAGCGTGAGGGTTTCAGGTTTCCCCTGGTGGATTTTGAAATCGAGTTCCTGCTCGCTGATGACTTCCTCCATGCCAACCTGGATCTTCACATCCGCCGTGGCGGAAAAGAAGAGCGGGGCTTCTTTCGGTGCTTTGGCGAGCGGGACGAGGATGACGCGGTCGTCAGGCTCCTGGGCGAAGGCGAAGGTGGTGAGGAGGAATAGGATGATAAACCTAAGGGGAAGGGACGTCTCGTCCCTTCGAAATAAGGGGACGAGACGTCCCCTCCCCCGATGATTTGCAACGCTCCGCTCTGAGGTGGTTTTCATATCGATTGGTTTTCTATCACGGCCAACGGGCCGCGTGGGTAAAGGCTGTGTAAAAACTGGAGCGCGGGATTCATCCCGCCTGAATGAGTGAATTCGCGCGGAATAAATTCCGCGCTCCAATACGATTACTTCAACGCGTCGACCACCCGCAGCATGTCGCTGACTCGCAGGCTGTTGCCGTAGAACTGCTTCACGAAGGCGCTGGAGCCGGTGAGTTGTTTGAAATCGATGGCATCGGCCATGGGGCCGCCTTTGAGTTTTTCCGCGGCGAGCAAGGAGAGTCCGGCGAGCTGCATGGAGGGCGTGGCTCGGTCGAAGGCGGTGGCTTGGGAGTCGTAGGGAATCGTCCAAGTGCGCTCGACCATTTCCTTGCTGGCGGCGTCGCGGAAACGGACGCTGACCTCGCCGATTTCTCCGGTGCCATCGGCGAGCGGCTCGACTTGATAGATGGCGACTCCGGCTTCTTCGGCGGCGAGTTCGGCGGCGTCCACGGTATCGTTGCGGAAGTCCTCGGTTTTGAGCCGGTCCTTTTCGAAGCCGATGAGTTTGTACTTCCCGACACGCTGCGGGTTGAAGTTCACCTGCACTTTCACATTCTCGGCGGCGGGGCGGAAGGCTCCGGCGAGCTGGCGGGCGAAGCTGTCGTTCTTCTCGTCGCCGACGACGTAGTAACGGCCGTTGCCGTTGCGGGCGAGTTCGCTGAGCAGGCGGTCGTTCAGGCCATCCGCACCGATGCCGGCGATGTCGAAGGCGAGGCCTTTTTGGCGGAACGCTTTCACCTGCTCGGCGAGGCGGGCGGGATTGGCGTCGCCGAGGTTGGCAGCACCATCGGTGAAGAGCACGATGCGGTTCTGGGCCCCGGCAAGTTGATAGCGTTCGGCGAGCTGACCTCCGAGTTTCATGGCTTCCTCCAGATTCGTGCCACCTTCGCTGGCGGTTTGGTTGATGAGTTCGGCGAGTTTCAAGGTCTCGTCCGCGGCCTTGCCCTCGGCGAGCAGATGCGGGGTGCGGGAGAAGCCGATGACGGTGACAAGGTCGTTTTTTGTGAGCAGGACACCGAGCTGGGCGAGGGCGTGTTCCATCGAAGCGCGGCGGTCCTCGCGGACCATCGATCCGGATTGATCGACTAACAAGGTGAGGCGCAGCGGCTGTACGGCACTGCGGCCGACCGAGCCGGTGCGGAGCGCGACGCGGACGAGATTTCTACCGGGAATGACCGGATGGGCGGATTGCTCGATGGCGGCTGCCACGGGTTCGTTAGCCGCCGGTGCGGGATCGCCATAGTCCACCGCGTTATAGAACTGCTCGGGCTTGATGCTGGCGGGATCGAGGCGTTCGCCTCGGGCGAGCGCGGCTTTGGCGAGCTGGAACGAGGCGTCACTGATGTTGAGGGAAAAGGTGGAGTAAGGAGTCTCGGCGGCGGGGATTTCGTTTGCTAGATCGGCAAGCAACTGGGCTTCCTCGGCGGGTAGTGGTTCATTGGGTGGAGCGGGCGGCTCGTATTCCGTCAGAAATTGAGACTTGTCCCTGAAGAAAAGATCCGAAGACGATGAGTCCAAGTGCTTTTCAGCCCACGCAACCTCCCCATTCACCGCGCCTGATGACTCCCACACAGCGTCCACCGAAGATAATAATTCGCTCCTGGTCTTTGTTTCGTCACTCTCGCTTTTCAGGCCATCAACGGGCTTCGAATCGGACAGAGATTGTGATTCCAAACCCAGCGAACCCGTTGCCGGCGCGTCCTTCGCGCCTTCAGGCAGCATTTGTCCGCCGAATGCCAGGTTTCCATCGTAAGCCCAAGTGTGGCCGGAGGGTTGGCTGGGAGCAGACGGGGCGGCGGCATCCTTGCCTGCCAGAACCGGCGGCCTATCAGCGGACGAGTTTTTCTTGTCACCGGCGGCGGCCTCGGACTTCGAGTTGGCAACGATCGCTCCACGATCCGGCGACTCGATGATTTCCAATTTCGATGCGATTCCGGCGTAGTCCCTGTTGGTTGAGGAAGAACTCGATTCAAAGGCATCAAAACCCGAGCGGGCATCGGTGGACTCCTTGGAGGCCAGTCCGGAAGCATTCTCACCCGGCTGATGTTTCGAAGCTCCAACCTTGTTTCCCCGTGCGGATTGCCTTTCCAGAGCGAAGACTTGATCAAGATCCACGCCTTCGGCGAGGCTGCTGCGGGCGCGAGCGGCGGACATGGCGGAAGCATCGCTCTTTGCCTTGGCGACCGGACCTGCCGCTGGCGTTACAGCCATGCTCCGCTCGCCCGCCCCACCAAGTCCTCCAGCGGAACGTCCTTCTCCCGCATCCGTCAGGCGGCTGGAGGCGATGGGCGGCAGGCTGTCCACCGGCGAGGACTCGGCCGGTGCAAGCATCTGCTTCGGAGCGGCGTCCAGCGAGGCAACCGCTTCGGAAGCCGGCTTGGCCGGACGTTTTGCGAGCAGGCTCTGCTCCTTGGTCTTTTGCATTCCAAGCTCGCGGCTGGACTGAGACTGCTTGGATTCGAGGCGGTAGGTGCCGTTTGATGGTGGCGAAGCGGGAGCGGAGGCCGGGGCCGGCGCGTCATTCCTCGCGAGACTTTGATCACGCACGTTCCTGGCGATGGTTTGATCAATTTGTTTGAGCTTCATCGCCTGAAGAAGCTGTTGGTCGGCTTCGAAATCGCGCTTGGCGTCGGCGTAATCCTGGGCGTCGAGACCCCGCTTGATGGCTTCCTCGCGGGAGTCTTCTTTCATGACCTCCTCATCCACTCCGGTCTGACCATGGAAGGAATCCTGCCCTCTGTAGATGATGCCCTTGGTCCTGACGATGGTAGAGAGAACCTTGCGGCGTTCCTCGACTTTGTCTTCCTGATCGCGGATGGCTTTGTTGAGTTCTTGGGATGCGGCAAGAGAATCGGTCTTTGATGGCTGCATTGCCTTGTCACTGGATCCAGCGCTCATGGCGAAATCAATGGGACCTATACGACCTATAGGACCAATGAGTTTTACGACAACGATCGTCAGAATCACACACGCCGCGATTGCCAGAAATGCCCGACGTCCGCTCCGGCGAATGTTCCGTTCTTTGATCGCCTCCGGACGGCTGAAGTTAGGCTCCAGCCGGGTGACATTTTCCTCACCGAAGATTTCATCCAGCACCTGGCGCTTTTCCGCCGGGAGTTTCCACGAGTGGTCCTGCTCGGCGGCTTCGGCTTCGGTGAGCAGGCCGTGGAGGGCGCGCATGCGGCGGCGGAAGACGAGCAGTTCGGGGCGCTCTTCGCAGAGGCGTTCGAGTTCGGCGCCCTCGAAGGCGGAGGTCTCGCCGAGGACCCAGGCGACGATGCGCGCCTCGACGGATTCGTCGCCGACGGTGTCGAATGGGGGTGGTGGTTCTTCGTTCATTGGAAGAGGAATTGACGATTGTTGATTGAGAATTTTCGATTGTTGATCTGGGAGAGATCAGCCCTCCGCGCTTTCCACGCCGAGTCGGCGGAGGGAATCGGCGAGGTTTTTCAGGGCGTGGTGGAGTTTGTAGCCGACGTTGCCGACGCTGAGGCCGGTGCGCTGGCTGATTTGGTCGTATTTGAGGCCGTCGTGGTATTTGAGGGAAATGAGTGCGCGGTCGTCTTCGTGGAGCTCGGCGATGAGGAGCTGGAGGGTGCCGATGGCTTCGAGTTTTCCGAGGGCTTGTTCCGGATCGGGCGAGGCGCTCTCCCACTCGCGGCCGGGATCCATGGGAGTTTCGCGTTTGTGGTCGCGGATGTGGCTGAGGGCGAGATTGCGGGTGCAGCGGAAGAGCCATGCCCGCGGGTGGGTCACTTCCTCCCAGTGGGCGTGGAGTTTTAAAAAGGCGTCCTGCACGATGTCCTCGGCGGTTTCCCGCTGGCCGACGAGGCCGTGGGCGTAGCGCAGCAGCACGGATTCCTCCGCGTCGAAGACCTGCCGGAGTGTGGGTTTTTCCTCCATGGGTGGGTGCGACGGACGGATGGGAATCACCGGGTTTCGCCGGATTTCAGCCGTGGGACGGGCGCTGGCGGTTCGGGTTTCCATGAATCGACGGGTGCAGGATCATGCTTTCTGATGAGGAAGACACGGCTGAAGGGAAATCCTTAGAAAAAATTCCGACTGACCGCGATGAGATTGTGGGGATGACTCGAAAAACTGCTGGATTCCCCCGCGGTTTCGCCTCTCTGTCTGCGGCAGCCATGTTTGTGATCTCCATTGCCGCCCTGAAACGAAACACCGCCATTTTACGCGAGGTGAAGGAGGCGGCGGGCTGCCATCTGGTGCTGGCGCTCAAGGGATTTTCCTGCTGGAAGGCGTTTCAATACCTGCGGGATGATCTGGACGGCTGCTGCGCCTCGGGCCTGTGGGAGGCGCGGCTGGCGCGGGATTATTTCCAGAATCATGTCATCACCTATTCGCCTGCCTACGACGAGGCGGACATCGCGGCGCTCTGTGAATTCACGGATCACCTGGATTTCAACTCGCTGTCGCAGTGGTTCCGCTTCCGCGAAATGGTGATGGAGCATCCGCGGTTCAAATCCGGCGCGCTGCTCTGCGGCCTGCGCGTGAACCCGGAATGCTCGACCGGTGACACGCCGATCTATGATCCCTGCGTGCCCGGCTCGCGGCTTGGCATCACGGCGGAGCAACTTGACGGGGCGGATCTCACCGGGCTCTCCGGGCTGCATTTCCACACGCTCTGCGAGCAGAATTCGGACGATCTGGAAAAGACGCTGGCGGCGGTGGATGAGAAATTCGGTTATCTGCTAAATTCGCCGCAATTCACCTATCTGAACATGGGCGGCGGTCACTGGATCACCAAACCGTTCTACGACCGCGAGCGCCTGATCCGGCTCGTCCGGGAGACGCGGGAGAAATACGGCGTCGATGTCTGGCTGGAGCCAGGTGAAGCGGTGGCGATCCATACCGGAGTGCTGC
>JBEDKU010000259.1:0-3668 GCA_041172045.1 Verrucomicrobiota bacterium
GCTCGAGCTTGGCGGCCTTGACTCCCTCGTTTTTACCGCCGGCATCGGTGAAAATGGCGCGGCAACCCGTGCCGCGGTCTGCAAGGATCTCGAAGCGTTCGGCATCCACCTGGACCCGGCGAAAAACGCCGCCTGCCGCGCCACCGAGTCCGTCATCAGCACCGATGACTCACCCGTGAAAATCATCGTCATCCCGGCGAACGAAGAGCTCGTTCTCGCCCGCGAGGTTTATCGCAAGCTTTCCTAATCGTCTCTCATTCTCATCTCTCACAACTCACACCAAACAAATACTACCATGGCCAAACAAGCAGTTGGACTCCTCGAAACCCGTGGCCTCGCCTGTCTCGTCGTCGGCGTTGACGCGATGCTCAAATCCGCAAACGTCGAACTCGTCGGTCCGATGAAACAAATCGGCAACGCGATGTGCAACGCTGTCGTCACCGGTGATGTCGCCGCTGTCAAAGCCGCGCTCGACGCCGGCGCCGCAGCCGCTTCCGAGTCCGGTGAAGTCATCA
Organism: Verrucomicrobiota bacterium; assembly: GCA_041172045.1. Taxonomy (GTDB): domain Bacteria; phylum Verrucomicrobiota; class Verrucomicrobiia; order Verrucomicrobiales; family Akkermansiaceae; genus Luteolibacter. Next base: position 516 of record JBEDKU010000259.1, read on the forward strand.
GCGCCCACGTCATCGCCCGTCCGGACGACGCCATCGACGGCGTTCTTCCCAAGGATCCCGGTGCCGCCGCCCGCGCTCCACGCAAGTAATAGTCAAGGTCACGGGTCATGAGTTAACGGGTCATGGGTAAGACCATCCCGATCACTCATGGCTCATGACCCGTGACTCATCAACCACCCGCTCCCATGTTCCTCGCAGAAGTCATAGGACAAGTCGTCTCCACGAAAAAGGACGAGCTCATGGTCGGAAAGAAATTGCTCCTTCTCCGGCCCAAGCTCATCGACGACAAGGACCCGTCCAAATTCAAGGATGGCCAGAACACGATCGTCGCCATCGACACCGTCGGTGCGGGCGAGGGCGAGCTGGTGCTTTTCTGCCAGGGCAGCTCGGCCCGCGCCGCGCAGGGGCTCAAGCTCATTCCCGTCGATGCGGCCATCGTTGCAATCATCGACCGCGTGGAAGTCCACGGCAAGACGCTCTACAAAGGTGGATAGATTTTCCGCCCCATCCAATTTTCCAATCTCCTGAATGAAAACTCTCGATCCAGAAACACTTCGCTCCGTCGTGGAATCCGTCGTCGCCCGGCTTGCCGCGACTAACGGGCAGTCCGCACCTGCCCCGGCGGCTGCTCCCGCCAAATCATCCTGTGGCTGCGGATGCGCCGGGGACTCCGGAAGACGCGGAGTCTTCACCTGTGTCGATAAGGCTGCGCAAGCCGCGCTCGACGCGCATCTCCAGCTGAAAAAGCTCGGAGTCGCCGGACGCGCCAAGGTCATCGAAATCGTCAAGGGACTCGCTGTCGCGAATGCCGAGCCATGGGGCCGCTTCGAGATGGAAGAGACCAAGATCGGCCGCCTCGATCACAAGATCGGCAAGCTTCTCATCACCAAGAACGTCCCCGGCACCGAGTGGCTCCAGCCCTACGCGATGAGCGGTGACGGCGGCATCACCTTGGAAGAATATGCTCCGTTCGGAGTCATCGGCGCGATCCTTCCGGTCACTCACTCGGTTCCGACTCTCACCGGCAATGTCATCAACATGGTGGCCGCCGGAAATTCCGTCGTTTTCAATCCGCATCCCGGTGGTGCCCGCAGCGCCGCCATGGCCGTGCGTGCTTACAACGACGCGATCCACCGCGAGATCGGCATCGACAACATCATCACCACCATCGAGTCGCCGAGCCTCGAATCCTTCGATCTGCTTTGCAAGAACCCGCTCGTCTCCCTGCTCGCCATTACCGGCGGTCCGGCAGTCGTCAATGCGGCGATGAAATCCGGCAAGCGCGCCATCTGCGCCGGTCCGGGAAATCCGGTCGTCGTCGTCGATGAGACGGCCGATCTGGCCCGTGCCGCTCGCAACATCATCGAAGGCGGCGCTTTCGATAACAACTTGCTCTGCATCGGTGAAAAAGTCGTCTTCGTCGTTGGCTCCGTGTTCAACCGTTTCTGTGAGGAACTCACCAAGGCCGGTGCCGCCCGCCTCAATGCGCAAGAGCTTGAGCGCCTCACCGCCGCCGCATTCAACATCAAGCCCGGAGAGGGTGGAGGATGCTCCCATGCTTCAGTGAACCGCGCGCTCGTCGGTGCCGATCCTAGCGTTCTAGCACAACACGCCGGCGCCACCATCCCGGCTGGCACCCAACTTCTTTTCGCCGAGACCGATGCCGATCATCTCTTCGTGCAGGAAGAACAAATGATGCCAATGATGCCGATCGTTTCGGTTCCCGACTTCGAAACCGGCGTGCGCGAAGCAAAACGTGCCGAGCACAACTACCGCCACTCCGCCATCATCCACACCAAGGACGTCGATCACATGACCTACATGGCCAAGGAAATGGACACCACCATCTTCGTGAAGAACGGCGCGTCCGTCGCCGGCCTCGGCCTCGGTGGCGAAGGTTATCTTTCCTACTCCATCGCCACCACGACGGGCGAGGGGATCACCACTCCCAAGACCTTCACCCGCGTCCGTCGCTGTGTGCTCGTCGAAAACCTCCGCATCATCTAACCTGATGTTTCTCGCTCAAGTCGTCGGCCACGCGGTCAGCAGTTTTTCCCATCCCTCGTTGAAGGGATGCAAGATGCTGCTCTGCCAGGCCCTCGACCCGGAGCACGGCCTCACCGGCGCGCCGATGGTTGCCATCGACCTGTTCGGCGCCGGACTTCATTCCAAGGTTTTCGTTTCCACCGACGGTCTAGCCGCCCGGCACATTGTCCACGATCCCAAATCCCCGATCCGCAATTTCATCCAAGGCATTGTCGATTAAATCCTGATATGCGCGTAGCCCAAGTCATCGGTCGAGTGACCCTGAGTATCCAAGATCCCTCCTTCAAGGGCGGTCGCTGGCTCATGGTCAATCCGCTGGATGCCGGCCAGTTCAATGACGCCTGCCGCGAGGCTCCGTCGCTTTCGGCGCAATCCTCGTTCGTTGCCTTTGACAACATGGGTGCCGGAGACGGCGACATCGTCGGCATTGTCGAGGGTGCCGAGGCCACCGCACCGTTTGATTTCCCGATCCCCATCGACGCCATCACCGTCGCCATTTTCGATTCCCTTTCCTACGAACCACCACTTTCCGATTCCTAACCGCTGAAACACATGAGCAACAAAGTCTTCACCGCCGCTGATATGGAAGCCCACCTGAAATCCGGCAAATCCGCCGCCGATCTTCCGAAGGGCGCTATCCTGACTCCTTCCGCCAAGGACGTGCTCCGCGATGGCATCGGTCCGGTTCGGGCCGGTGGTCAAGGTGGCAGTCCTACAGCTCAAGCCGCTTACTCCGAGCCGATCCTTCCCGACTACGAATTCAAGTGGACCCCGGGTCAGGACCCGAAGACTCCAGCGGAAATCCACGCGTTCTTCCATTCGCCCGCCATTGTTGAGCTCAAGCAGCGCATGGTCGATATCGGCAAGCGCATGTGGGCCCGCGAATACACCGACGGCAACGGCGGCAACCTCACCATCCGCGTCGGCGACAATCTCGTGCTCTGCACCCCGACTCTCGTTTCCAAAGGGTTCATGACGCTTGAGCAAATGTGCCTCGTGGACATGGAAGGCGTGCAACTTGCCGGCAAATACAAGCGCACTTCCGAGTGCATGACGCACCTCGCGATCATGAAGCGCCAGCCCAAGGCCAAGGCCTGCTGCCACGCC
>JBEDKU010000260.1:0-4547 GCA_041172045.1 Verrucomicrobiota bacterium
ATGTGACCACGTGTCCGACAATTGGATAATCCACCTAAAATCAATGGATTGCGAGACGGACACTTACTCTGGCCACTACGGGAGTTGGACGCCGCGGCATGCCAGGCATGCAGATCAGAATGGCTCATTGTTGTCGTCCGCTTGGGGTTCGAGGTTGCGATCACGCCGGATTGTCCATGACCTCGTCCGGTTGCCGCCGCTCTGGCGGGAGTAATCAATGGGGTATCCCTAGCCCTTGAGTTGCCCGAGGCGGCGTCCGATGGCGTCTGGTGTGTATTTCGCCGCGACGTGTTTCGTGGATTCGTCTGCCATCATCTCTGCGAGCAGGTCAGTTGCTGAGCCGCTCCAATCAAGTTGGCTTGGGCTGGCGAACCACGAGCGCAGGAACCGCTCCAGAAGCTCGATGAAGCCCGCTGTGTTGCCTGACTGGCGGGCCGTCTCGATCAACGAGGCATGGTGGTAGCAGCGCACGCCGAAGCGCACGTCTCCCCGGCAACGCAGCGGAATTTCGTAATCGTGCAGCCACCGAGCGAAGGCCGGCAGTTCGGCGCGGATGTGATCGGCCGCATCGGTAAAGTTGCGCCCTGCTGTGCGGATGCGGAACAGGCAGATCTTGTCGAGAGTGCTCATCTCGACATCTGGCAGGATCCGGATCGATTCCGGGTCCGCGTTGCAGGTAATCACCCCGCGACCGGCCCAAGGCAGCATGATCTGGTCTCGGAATTTCGGATGGTATTGGAACGCGTAGTTCGCCGGGATCTTCTTGAGCATCGCGGAATAGAGTTGCTGCTTCTTCGGGTCCGACGACGGCACCGTGTCGTCCACCGACCAGACTCCGACCTCGAAGAGTTCCTTGTTGAAGATCGACTCGCCCAGTAGGAACTCGGATGCGTCCATATGACCGCCGAACAGGCCGCCTATCAGAACATTCGAGAGCAGGGTTTTCCCCTGGTCTACGTCACCGGCAAAAAAGACTGCTTGGCCGTTCTTCGGTCTGCCCGCCAATGCGTGGCGGCAGGCGTAAGCCAGCCATGACAGGAAGAAATCGAGCTGCTCGTCCGGATCAAACAGCCCCGCAAGGAAGTCAGCGATCCACGGGAATCCATCGCCCCATTCGGTCTGGCCGGCCATCGGCTCGATGATCCGTGACCGGCTGATGTTGAGATACCGCCGTCCACCGAATGAAATGAGGTGTTCGCGGCCGACAACGAATGGCGCGGCACCATCTAGGCAGTGGTTCTGGTGGATTTGTTCCAGCGCAACATCCAAGGGCGATGCCGTAGAGCCACCCCGCCGTTCGTCGGAGATCGAGTGCGCCACCCGCAGGTGGATCGAGATATCGGGCTTCTTGAAAGGACGCCAGACTCCGCCGATTTCAAGCCAGTAGGCTCGGCCGTCGAACCAGGTGTCATTGATTGCTGCACCGATGGTGGAGGCGCGGAACTCGTCGGCGAACCTCCTGCCGAAGATTTCGCCCCAGGTGACGAACGACTTTGCTCCGGTGAAACATTGCATGCCGCTCGGCCTGACGATTGCGGCACCGGGACTGTCCGCGCTTTCATCCCAGAAGCGTGGTCCGCGGGCACCGTCTTCGAACGGGCCGGGCCAGCGGCCGGGGAATCGGCGTTCCACCTCGTCAGCCACGCGGTCGATGGGGACTGTTTCCCCGAGGGACCCCCAGTCGGCATTCTTCGACGCCTGAATCGCCCATGCTTGCAACAGGTCCACCGACAAAAGCGCGGTGTGGAGCACCCGCCAGCCGTCGCCGCAATGGTAATACTGGACCGGGCGTTCCAGCGCCTCTTCGTCGAGTCCGGGCAAGAGCCGCTTCAGTTTCAGTTCCTTCTTGAACCGGGCGACCATCGCCTTCTGCAACTTCCGGTCGAACACCGGAAGCGGAGCTTCGAACAACCAGAGGGCGCGGGCGTTTCCAGAGAAGGCGGAACCCACCATGCTCGGCGGATAGTCCGGAGACGCTCGCTTGAGGAACGCATCCATCTCACCGGGCGCGACCTTGGCGTCACAGTCGGCTACCAGCGCGTGCATGAACTGGGGCGGGTTCTGATCGCTCACGCGCAACGCCGCGTTCGCCCCCTCGTAGCCGGAGAAGAACAGGCTGTGCGTGGACGGTTCAGAACACCATTTCCGGTATCCCTCTTTGTCGAGGCCGGGTGGAACGGCGCGGGCACCATTGAGTGACGGGGACCAGGGTTCGTTCAGTGCGACGCGCTGGTCCGACAGGTTTTCTAAGCAGAAAAGTTTTGGGAATGAGTTGAGGGTGGTCATTTTCGGAGATATTTGATGGTGACTTACTCAGCGCCTACCTTGGCGTCGAATGAGCCGACAATTGATTGATCCGACACGATGGTTAGAGCGTCCAAAGCGGCATCGAGGTCGCGCTGGCGATAGCCGATGGCGCGGCCGATGCGGATGAACGGGATCAACCCTTGCATGCGCCAGGCGTAAAGTTGCCGGTTGCGGATACGGAGGTATTCACAGGCTTCGAGGTCCGTGAGCAGCCGCTCATGGCCAGACATGGTGGTAGATTGCGAGGACATGTCCGCTTCGCCGTGTCAACCAACACTCCTCGCCGGAAAACAAATCTCCTAACGACAGGAGATTTGCCTGCGATTGATTTGCGCTAGTGGCGGCGCACGGTCAGTGCCGTGTGGCACTTGCGATCAACGGCAGCGCAGTCACAATAGCGGCAGCGCACGGAAAGATCCGGTGTGGAGATTTTGGTTCCGTAACGACAATTTGCGGTCACTAGAGCCGCGACTTCTCATGTCTTCAGTGGATTATTGGCAGTTCCTATTAAACCGTGCGCCCCCCTTCGGTGTGCTGTAAAATCGAAAAATGGACGCAATCCGTCTTTTTCTGCATACGCCAGCACATCGCGCTTCACAGCAGACGGCTGGCGACAACCTCTGCCCGGACAAAGATTTTCCTGCCGTCAGGAAAACCTCCGACAGGCAATCAAGAACCCGCAGGCCGGTAGTGTGCTCCGCGGCCCTTGCCATGAAGCTCTGCCAGTCCCTGCCCGACCAGTTCGGCAAACTTGTCTTTGATCGTGTTACGGTTGGCATCCGTGGCTGCCGCAGCCTCCGCGACAGTGAGCGTGCCTCGTTCCACGAGCACTTTGACGAGTCGCTCCGCGAGCGGTGACAAATGCCGATGTTCTGTTTTCGTCTCGGAAGCCTCCAGATTTTCTCGCAGGCGGGCGATTTGCGATTGCATGGAACGGAGAAAATACAGGATCCATGGCTCCCATTCGGCGGACTTCGTTTTGAGAGTTGTCTGAGTGCGCCGCAGGGCGAGGTAGTAGGCTTCCTTGGTGTGCTCGATGACACTCTCCAGCGAGCTGTAGGAGGCGAAGGAATACCCGCTTCGCAGTAACAGCAGGTTGTTCAGAATGCGGGAAAGCCGGCCGTTGCCATCCTGAAACGGATGGATTGCCAGAAAAACCACCACGAAGGCGGCGATGCGCAACAGCGGGTGCAGAACCGGATCGCGCTCCTCTTTCGCCAGCCAGGCGAACAGGTCTTCCATCAGCCTGGGCGTGTCGAAAGGGGAAGCAGTTTCAAAGACGATTCCGATCTGCCTGCCATCTGGCCCGACCGCCACCACATGGTTGGGTAGGCCTTTCCATTGGCCCCGGTGCCGTTCGTCCTTCGTGCTGTATCGCAGCAGGTCGCGGTGGAGCTGCAAGACGATGCCCTCGGTCACCGGCACTTCCTGCCACGAGGCGTGGATGGTCTCCATGACGTAGGCGTATCCGGCCACCTCCTGTTCGTCGCGGGAACGGAATGACTCGGTTTGGAGCCCACGCAGGAGAGTTTCCACTTCCCGATCACTGAGTTTGGCTCCCTCGATCCGTGTCGATGATCCGATGCTTTCGATGGTGGCCACTCGCCGTAAAGATTGGAGCCGTTCCGGCTTGATGCTCTCCACTGCCCGCCATTCGCCCTTGAACTCGTCGATAGATGCGATCAAGCGGAGGATTTCGTTCGAAGGTTGGATGTTTGGTGGCAGCATGGCACCGGCAAGAATACCTCCATTCTCATCCATTCCCATCCATTTCTTCCCCAATTTCACCCGATTTGGGAGCTCTCTGCTCCGTGGCTTCAGAATCCGGGACCGCTCAGCCGGGAGCAGCCTGGATTTGATGGCGCGGGCGGACGTCGAGCTTTTCCTAACGTAAGGAAATTGTCACGGCGACATGACAAGTGGGTGTTGGACAAAACCAGCGGTTCTTTTTGCGCAAAGAAAATCACAATGAGGCGGCCGGAATGCTGGCGGGTTCTCGGGTAGCCAGTGAGCTTTCGGAGCGCGCATCAAATTCGGCACCGGAAAGTTCTAAATCGATTCCAGAACGTCCGGTGCCGACTCCTCCGGCCGCAGGTGTTAGTCGCGGATCTTCGGTTCCACTTGATAGAGCTTCTTCAGCGCTGCCAGCACTGCGTCGAACTCAAAGAGGTAGAACCGCGAGGTGATCTTGATGTAGGGGATCACCCGCTTGGCCACCCACCCGTCCACTGTCCGTGGAC
>JBEDKU010000261.1:0-7606 GCA_041172045.1 Verrucomicrobiota bacterium
ATCCCGGACTGTGGGGGGCGACGGCGCCCGACACCAACATCGACCACCGCCGCGTGGCCAATCTCCAGCGCTTTTTCGAACACAAGGGCCAGACGATCACCCCGTCCCGCAACGCCGCCGACTACCAGCCGGGAGACGTCGTCGTGTGGGAGCTGGGCAATGCCGAGAAACACATCGGCATCATCGTTCCGGGTCCCGGCGACCGTGCGGGCGAGGCTTGGGTCGTTCACAACATGGGCGCCGGCGTGAAGTGGGAGAACATCCTTTTCGACTACAGCGTCCAGCGCCATTTCCGCTTCCCGACGAACTCGGAGCGGTGAAACCGCTTGCGGCGGCAACCCGGGTGGCCGAAAGAAGTGGTCCGACGTTCGAACCACGATCCGTCGCCGGGGATTCAACCCGGGATATTTCCGTGTCCAGAAATAGCGCCCAACCCTTGATCTCATGACAGCAACCACCTCGATCAGCACGTTTCTTCTCTCCATTTTCATCGCCACAGCGGCGGAAGAAGCGCCATCCCGGGCGCTTTTCAATGGCACGGACCTCAGCGGCTGGGACGGAGCGGGATACGTCGTGGAAGATGGCGCCCTCGTTTGCACAGCCGGAGGGAAAAACCTGGTCACCACGCAAACGTTTTCCAACTACGTGCTGGAGTTCGATTTCAAAGTCCCGGCGGGCGGAAACAGTGGGCTTGGCATCCACTATCCGGGCACGGGCGACGGTGCTTACACCGGGCTGGAGCTCCAGATTCTCGACAACACCGCTCCCGAATACAAGGACCTCAGGGAGGATCAGTTCCACGGCTCGCTCTACAAGCTCGCCGCCGCCAAAAAAAGCGGCCTCAAGCCGGCGGGCGAGTGGAACCACCAACGTGTCACCGTCTCCGGTCCGGCGGTGATGGTGGAACTCAACGGCGAAATCATCCTCCGCGCGAATCTCGACGATCTCGCCGCCCGCAATCCGAAACACGAGGGCGTCAAACGGCGCGCCGGCCACATCGTCTGGCTCGGCCACGGTGGCGGCGTGGCTTTCAAGAACATCCAGATCGCGGAAACCCCGCCGCCGGCCAATACCGAAGGCGTGATGGCCGCCGGATTCACCCGGCTTTTCGACGGTAAATCGCTCGCCGGATGGAAGGCGGGGAACAACCCGGAATGGACCGCGTCCCAGCGCATCCTCCACCACAGCGGCCGCAAGGGCGAACCCGGCGACCTGTGGACGGAAAAGGAGTTCGGCGACTTCACCCTGGTCTTCGACTGGCGCTGGAGCGGCCGCGGTCCGCTGAAAAAACAACCGGTGGTGTTAGCTGATGGAAATTCGAAAACCGGCCCCGACGGCCAACCGGAGCTGGTCGAAATCGAAGAACTCGACAGCGGCATCTATCTGCGGGGAAACACTACCAGCCAGGTGAATTTATGGAACTGGACCGTGGGCTCCGGCGAGGTTTACGGCTACCGCACGAATCCCAAGACGTCCGCCGAGGTGCGCGCGCAGGTGACTCCGAAAATGAAGGCCGACCGCCCGATCGGCGAGTGGAACCGGACCATGATCACGATGAAGGGCGACCGCCTGACGGTCTCGCTCAACGGCCGCGTGGTCATCGACAACGCGCAGCTTCCCGGCGTGCCTGCCAGAGGCCCGCTCGGCCTCCAGTCCCACGGCGCGGCCATCGATTTCGCGAATCTCTGGATCAAGGAGCTTTGAATTCAGGTGGCGGAAAGTTTTCCGCGATGACGTAGTTTCCCCGGCGCGGAAACGGAGTAATGTGGGGCCGTCTTCTCCCCCCACATCATGACCACCAACTCCCCCCCCCGGGTTGTGTGGCAACGCGGTTTGAGCCTGCTCGAACTGACGGTTGTCATTGCAACCATCCTAACATTATTATCCATCCTGTTCGTCGGCGCCCGCGCCTGGATGCGAGGCAGCGAACGCACCACCTGCATCCTCACCCTGCGCAACGTGCAGGTGGCCGCCCGGTCCTATCAGAACCTCTACGGCTACAACTACGGCGGCAGGCCCTATGCGGAACGGGGCACCCAGGACATCGTCGAGCACCTGCACAACAAGGGCTACATCGAGGAGGTGGTTTACAAGCAGTCGCGCGGCGTCACCCAGTGCGCCGCTGGTGGCACCTACAGCTGCCCGCAGCCGGACATTTTCCCGCCGGAGGGCCGGCTCTACATGGAGTGCTCGCTTGCCGAATCCGCCAGTCACGTGCCGTCCACCCACGAGGATTGGTAATTGACTGCTTGGCAGACACGCGGTTCCCGGTGTTTGATACGCGCTCACGATGCACTACCGGGAAGCGATTGACTGGCTGTTCTCCACCCAGATGTTTGGAATCAAGCTGGGGCTGGACGGGCCGCGGCAGTTGCTCAAGGAATTCCTCGCCTATCCGGCGCACGGGGTGAAGGTCATCCACGTCGCCGGGACGAACGGCAAGGGCAGCACCTGCGCGATGATCGACAGCATCGCCCGCGCCTGCGGCGACCGCTGCGGGCTTTTCACCTCGCCCCATCTCATCGACTACCGCGAGCGAATCCAGGTGAGCGGCGAGCAAATTCCGGAGCACGACTGCGCCGCGTTGCTCACCGAACTCCGCGCCCTGTGCGAGCGGATGGAGACGCACCCGACGTTTTTTGAAATCACGCTGGTGCTGGCGATGCGCTGGTTCCGCGTCCGCGAGTGCGAAATCATCGTGCTGGAAACCGGCATGGGCGGCCGTCTCGACGCCACCACCGCCGTGCCGGCCGATGTCTGCGTGATCACGCCCGTCGGAATGGATCACATGCAGCACCTCGGGAACTCGCTGGAGGAAATCGCCATGGAAAAAGCCGGGATTTTGGTCGCTGGAAAACCGGCGATCTCCGCCCCGCAGGATCCCGTCGTGCAGCGGGTGTTGGAAAAGGAGGCGAATGAAAAACGCTCGCCGCTCGAATTCATCGAGGAACCTCTGCTCGGATATTCCATGGCGCTTGCCGGCGGGCACCAACGCTGGAACGCCGCGCTTGCGGTGTCCGCGCTGCACCGGCTGGGGATTTCCCTGCGCTCGGACAGCGTGGGATACGGCCTGTCGCGGGTGAACTGGCCGGGCCGTTTTGAAATCATCCGCCCGGGTGTCATCCTCGACGGCGCGCACAACCCGCACTCTGCGGAAGTCCTCGCGGCGACCTGGCGCGAGAGTTTTCCGGGAAAAAAAGCCGCGCTGGTCTTCAGCGCGGTGGCCGGCAAGGACATCGCCGGCATTTTGGAAATCCTCGCACCACTCGCCTCGCGGATTTTTCTCTGCCCGGTCGATACTCCGCGCGCGGTTCCGGTCGATGAACTCGCCGCCTACCTGCCTGCGGACGCGCCGCCGCATGAGGTGTGCGGGACCTTCGAAGCAGCGCTTGCCGCCGCGCTTTCCATGGGCGATCCGGTGCTGGTGGCGGGCTCGCTTTTTCTTGTCGGTGAAGCCCGGGCCTTCCTCACGGAGCGGGATTTCCAGGCCAGCGCGCAATAACGAAGGATTCGGAAATGCCCTCACGCGGACGCCATCAAAGTTCCTCGAAGGAGTGCCACCAGATCATGCGCCGGATCGAGGCGATGGACGGCGTGGTCGGTGTCATCATCGGCCGTTCCTACGGCGGGAAATCCCTCGGTCAGGGAAGCGCGACCGGTGCCATCAAGGTCCAGCGCAAGATCTCCGGTGGCCTCAAGGCCGTGACCCAGTCCGCCAAGGGCTTGCAGGAAATTTTCATCCGGATCGATGCCGGAATGGAAGACAGCATCGCCGAAGCGATTCTGAAGATGTGACCTCCAGCAACCGCTACGCGACACGGATGGGTGCGTCAGTAATTCGTCGTCGTGGTTTTCTTGTAGGTCGTGGTGCCGACGGACGGGCTTTCCTGGGTCGTGGTGGTGGTCGCCTGGGTGGTAACCGGAGGCGATGGCTCGACGACAGTGGTGCAGCTTGGCAGCAGGGTGGCTGCGGTGAGGGCGATCAGAGCGATGGTGGTTTTGGTTTTCATGGTAGTGTATCAATGAAGGACGGTGCCTTCCCTCCCCTCCTAGCAATCGGGATGCAAATAAAATGACACCAAGCAACTCGTTGATAATGAGTGATTAAAATTAGTATTAGGAATCCACCTGGGATCGAGCGCGTTGCACAACAACGATGTTTTCGCGGCTGGCGTGCAAAATGCCCATTCCGCCTCGGCCCGGATGCGATCACGGCCGGGGCGGTATCCGCTCCGGCCGTGATGCTCAAAAGGATGGACGGGGTACGACCTTACTTCACGCGGACCACGAGCACCCGCCGGTCGAGGACCATGTCGGACTCGCTGCCATTGGGGAACTTGGGGTAGGACTCCCCATAACCGTGTGCGCTGAGCACCGTGGCGGGAATCAGGTAGCGCTTGGTGAGCTCCTCATAGACCCTCCGCGCCCGCGCGGCGGAGAGAGTCATGTTCAGGTCCTCCGCTCCGTCGGTGCTGGTGTGTCCTTCGATATCAAACACCGCGGACGGGTTCGCCTTGGTGAGTTCGAGAATTACGGCTGCGGTTTGGTCGAGTGCCGCCCGTGATTCCGAGTCGAGCAGGTCCGCCGTTTCCTTCTCGAAAAGCACGGGGATCGTCACATACGGCAGTTCCCGGCCCTCGACCACGACGACGCTGCGTTCCGTATTGTAAACGCGGGACCCCACGCGGGTGGTGGTGGTTTCCGTGGTTTCGGTGCGTGTCCCCGGAGCGGGATCCAACGGAATGGCACGGGGAGCGATTGAGAGCTGGCGGCGTGGATCAAATCCCGACGGGCTGACCGGCACGGTCTTTTCCACAACGGTTTCCTCCACCACCTTCTGCCCGGGAGTGTTGGTTTCGACCACGGTTGTTTCGACGACCACGGGAGGTGGAGACGGTTGGGCCAAGGCGGGGCAAATGAATGTGGCGGCGATCAGGATAGGATGGGTAATTTTCATCATCCTGAGAATTGCACGGGCTGTGCCGATGCTCGTTTTCCTCCCGGTCGTAGATCCACGGTAGCCGCCGTTTTCATGAGGAATGCCATCCGATCCTTTGGGGGCGTAGGGAAATTCAGGGATCCGCCCGATGAGTCAGAAATCGTGACACAGTCCCCCGCGCATCGGAGAACCGGGTAGCGAAACATCCGCTCCTTCAGGCATTTTGCCGTTCGGTCGGGCACTTCGCGCACCGGCGGCTCACTTAGAAATTTAAGTCCGTGCCATCATCGCCTTGGGCAGGCTATTGTCCGCCCATGCCGTTCAGCAAATTCGGACTCCAAGCCGGGATCCTCGGTGCCATCCAGAAGTCGGGATACACGCGCCCGACGCCGGTGCAGACCGCGGCCATTCCCAAAGTGATGCAGGGAAGCGACCTCATCGCCATCGCCCAGACCGGCACCGGCAAGACGGCGGCGTTCGTACTGCCGATACTCCACCGACTATCAGAATCAAGCCGCCAGGGCCAGTCGCGCCACATCAAGTCGCTCATCCTCGCGCCCACCCGGGAGCTCGCCGTCCAGATCATGGAAAACATCCGGAACTACGGCCAAAGCCTGCCCATCCGCGTGGCCGCCATTTACGGCGGAGTCGAGGAAGTCGCTCAGATCAAGTCGCTGCGCAAAGGAGTCGATATCGTCGTCGCCACACCCGGCCGGCTGATCGATCTGCTCGGCCGCCAGAAGCTCGATTTCAGCGGGCTGGAAGTGCTCGTGCTCGACGAGGCGGACCGGATGCTGCACATGGGATTCCTGCCGGACATCGAGAGAATCGTCGGCTTCCTGCCGAAGCGGCGGCAGACGCTGATGTTCTCCGCCACCCTGTCCAAACAGGTCGAGTCGCTGGCACACCGGTTTCTCTATCAGCCGAAACTGGTCCAGGTCGGCAAGCGCTCGAACCCGGCGGACACCGTGGACCAGAGCGTCTATGAGGTGCCGGCGCATTTGAAAAACGCGCTGCTGCTGGAACTGATCCGGCAGCCCAAGTTCACACGGGTCCTCGTCTTCGTCCGGATGAAGGACGGGGCGAACCTGCTCACGAATTTCCTCAAACTCGCCGGCGTCAAGGTCGCCCGGCTCCACTCCAGCCGCTCGCAGGAGCAGCGACTCCAGGCGCTTCAGGATTTCAAGGACGGAAAAGTCCAGGTGCTTGTCGCCACCGACATCGTCGCGCGCGGCATCGACATCGACGGCGTCACCCACGTCGTGAACTACGATTTCCCGGTCAACCCCGAGGACTACGTGCACCGCATCGGCCGCACCGGCCGGGCGGAGGCGCAGGGCGAGGCGCTCAGCTTCGTGCCCAAGGGCGACCTCAACCTGCTGGACATCCTCGAGATGTCCATCGGCCAGCGTCTTGACCGGAAACGCCTGCGGGGATTCGACTATCACGCCGCCATCCCGGCCCCCGCGCCCGGTGAAAAAGCACCCCGCCAGGACTGGCGGAAACGCACCCGCGAGATGGCGGCGAAAAAGGCCGCGAACTCCGACGTGCCGAAAAACCAGCCCTATGGCCGGGCCGCGAAAAAGCCCACCGACAAGCGCGGGAAAAAATAAAGACGCCGGGATCCCCGGCGTCTTTTTGAAGAATCGTAAAAACGATCGCTGACGGTTTATTCCGACTTTTCGGTCGCTTCACCGGCTTCCTTCCAGCCGGAGATGCCGGCCGAGAGGTGCTTCACGTTGGTGTAACCGAGTTCCTTGGCCTTCGTGGCGGCGGCCTTGTAGGCGTTGCACTTCGGGCCGCCGCAATACGCGACGACCAGCGCCGCCTTGTCGGTCGGCAGCGCCTTCGCGATCGTCGCGCTGTCTTTTTCATAGTCGATGGCGGTCGGGATGTGGCCGGCCTTGTAGGAATCGCTGCCGTTCACGTCGATGACGGTGACCGTTTTTTCCGCGATGGCTTTCTTGAGGTCCGGCACGCTGATGTCCGCGAAGTCACCGGCGAATGCAGTGGCGGAAAGGACGAGACCGAGGGCGAGTGTGATTAGTTTTTTCATGAGGTTCTGTTGGTTTAGTTGGTGATGTGGCCGTCTGGTAAGGCACCAACGACGGCGCTTGGAGTGGGAGGAACCGCCGGGCAACCTATTTCAAAAAACTTCGACGAACTTCGCCGATCCGGTTTTCTCAATATCCCTGCGTGTTGATTTGATCGCCGCTGAGGACTTTCACGCGCTGCCCGGTTTTTTTCTGAATCATCTGGAAATGAACCGCTTCCTCCGGGCTCACCAGCGAAATGGCGTCGCCCGGTGACTCCGCGCGGCCGGTGCGGCCGATGCGGTGGATGTAGTCCTTCGGCGAGCGGGGCAGCTCGTAGTTGATGACGCAGGGCAGGAACTCGATGTCGATGCCGCGGGCTAGCAGGTCGGTGGCGACGAGGACGCGCAGCTCGCCGGCCTTGAATTGCCGCAGGGTGTCGCGCCGGGTTTGCTGGCTGAGTTTGGAATGCACCGAGGCCGCGTGGATCTTGTTTTTAATCAGTTTTTTAACGATGCCATCCGCCTTGACGGTGGAGGACGCGAAGACGAGGACTTGTTTCAACTCCCCGTGCTGGATCAGGTAGCGGAGCAAGGGGCCCTTCTTTTCCTCGGAGACCAGATAGGCGAGCTGG
>JBEDKU010000262.1:0-2760 GCA_041172045.1 Verrucomicrobiota bacterium
GCGGCGATGATTTCGCCACGGCCGGCACGGTCACAGGCGATGGCGCTTTGGGCGGACCCGCCTGGGAGAGGCTCGACACCGGCGGCGGATTCAACCAAGCGAGGACGCGCTGTGTTTCCACCAGGATGCTGAGCTTCACATCGTCGTATTTTGCCTGATCGAAAGCGCTACGAAGCTCCCCCGCCCTGCCCTTGAGGTGTCCATGAACGCCGGTGACGAGTCTTCGATAGGATTCATCGGTGATCTCCGGCAGGAGCTTTTCGAAGCGCGCGAGGTCGGAGCCGAGCGCTTGAAGGGCTTCTTCGGAAGCGCTTGCGTGGGACGCAGCGAGGAGAATGGCAATCAGGAGAGTGGACACTTTTGTCCACTTGCCGATGAGATGGGAAAGTGGGGTTCTGAAGAGCGATTGTTTCGCTTTCCATCGGCGATGCGGACAGAAGTGTCCGCACTCCTTATTGGCTCCGCTCCTCATGCCATTTCCAGTCCGGTCATGGTTCCTGTGGAGGTGGCGAAGTGACCCGCCTCGATGCCCATGCGCTGGAGCATCGAAACGTAGAGATTCGGCAGCGGATAGTTTTTGTTGCGATCGAACGCCAGGTGCTGGCCATGACGGAAGCCGCCGCCGGCGAGCAGCGCGGGCATGTTGAGCGTGGAGTGGGTGTTGGCGTCACCGAGGTTTGAGCCATAAAGCACCATCGTGCGGTCGAGCAGCGAGCCGTCGTCCTCGCGCACGGATTTCAGATCGGCGAACAAGCCGGCCAGCAGCCGCATGTGCGCCTCGTCGAGCGCCTTGAGCTGGGCGCGTTTGTTTTCGGATTTTCCGTGATGGGATAGATTGTGATAGCCCTCGGTGATGTTGGCGTTGGCGAGGTTGACCACCGGTGTCGAGGTGCTGTCGAGCATCAGGGTGATGGTGCGGGTGGAGTCGGTCTCGAAGGCGAGCCGGGCGAGATCGTACATGACCCTCACCTTTTCCATGTAGGCCGCGGGATTGCCGGGATCGACCGGCGGCTTCTCCTTCACCGTGGGTTTGGGTTTTCCCTCCCAGCCGCGCGAGGCCAGCATCCGCGACTCCAGATCGCGGACGCTGGTGGAATACTGGTCGAGCCGTTCGCGGTCGTGGGTGCCGACTTTGGCTTCGAGCCGCTTCAACTGGCCGGACACGGTGTCGAGGATGCTGCGACCGGTGTCGATCTTGCGGATCTGCGCGGCGATCTCATCGGGCGTGCCCTGGAGGAAGAGCTGTTTGAAGACATCCGCCGCCTTGTCCTCGCAGGGAATCGAAACGCCGCTGCCGGTCCATGAAAGTCCTTTGCGGGTGTTCACTCCCAGCGAGATCGACGGGAAGCGGGTGAGGATCCCGATCTGTTCCGCGATGTATTGGTCGAGTGAAATGGAGTTGCGGAACGAGCTGCTGCCGGGGGCCGGGGCGGCCGTGAGGAAACACGCTTCGGACGCGTGGCTGCCGTCCACATGGGGATGCGAAACGCCGCTGAGCACGGTGAAATCCTCGCGATGGGCGGCCAACATCCCTGTGTAGGGCGACGCCTGGTAGTCGCGCCCGCTGCCCGTGGGGAAAAATTGATCCGGCAGCAGGCCGAGGTTGTTGCAGATGGCGAACATGCGCCGCGGCTTGGGGTCCGCCTTCGCGGCCGCGCCGAAGACCGGAGTCATCGCTTCCAGCAGCGGCAGGGAGAAGAAAATGCCCGCCCCGCGCAGGAAACTGCGGCGCGGGAGGGTGCGGCGGGTGGCGATGTGACAACCTGAAGTGGTCATGGCTGGCTGATTTTGAGACGGAGGTATCGTTGGCCGGAGTCGACGGGTTCGGTGTCCGGGACGGTGACGGTGGAGCCGACCGTGCCGGGGTTGATTTGCACTTCGGTCCAATCCGCCAAATCGTAGCTACCTTGCACGGTGTAGGTCAGGTCGCCGCGGGCGCGGAGCAGGGTGAGCGCGAGCCGGTTCTCGGAGCCGCCTTCGGGCAGGCTGACCGAAATGATGGAGCACGAGACCGCTGTGGCGTTGCCGATCTTCGGATTCGTTTCCAGGGCGTATTCGAGAAGGTTGTTATATGCATCACCGTCGGGGTCGGCGTCGAAGCCGGAAATGGCGGGGTCGGCGAGTTCGCCGGGCGTGAAATGGGCGGTGCGCCAGGCGTTGAGCGGAGTCGGATTAACGACCAGGGCAAGGGCGGACGAGCTGCTGGTGAAATGGTTGTCGTTGCCGGAATACATGGCGGTGAGCGAGTGCGAGCCTGCCGTGAGAAGGCTGGTGGTGAGGGTGGCCATGCCGGTGCCGTCGAGGGAGACATTGCCAAGGCTAACGACCCCGTCGAAGAACGTGACGCTGCCTGCCGGGGTGCCGGAGGCCGCGGAGACGTTCGCGGTGAAGGTGACACCGCCACCTTCCACGGACGGATTGGCATCGGACTCGAGCGTGGTGGTGGTGGCCACCCGGACGGCGGCGGTTCCCAGCGTGCCGGTGGCTGGCTCGAAGCTGAAAAGGGTGTTGCCGACGGTGCCGGTCCAAAGGCCGGAGCCGTTGTCCGTGAGACTGCCCGCGCCGTAGCTGCCAGTGAGCGTCACGCTGGTGAAGCTGCCGCTGCGACTGGTCGCGGCGAAAAGATTCAGACTGCTGCCGGAGGGAACGTTCGCGCCGAAATCGAGCAGCAGATCGCCGTCATAGATGAGCGCTCCGGTCACGTCGAGGGCGTCATGGGTGATTCCCCGGCCCGCGCCATCGAGGTCGAGGGTGGTGCTG
>JBEDKU010000263.1:0-4901 GCA_041172045.1 Verrucomicrobiota bacterium
CCTCCAGCACGAGGACCCGGTCCTTCGGCTTGCCAGGACACTCCGGATAGTTGGAATTTTCCAGAACCCACAACCGGCCGCGGTCGTCGAGAGTGTAGGCGATGGGCTGCACGACATCCGGCTCGCCGGAGATGAGCTGCACGGTAAATCCCGGCGGCACGACCATCCGCGCGGCGGTTTCGGCGGGACTGAAGGCGTCATTGGAGGCCAGCGGGCGGGCCGGGTCGCGGGTGGGATCGGTTTGCGCGGAAGCCAGCGCGGAGAGCAGGAAGGCGAGGGTGAGATGGGTTATCATGAAGATTGTGCCGCGATACTACGGCTTCAGGGGAGTGGTTCTATCGACTCCGGAAATCGGCGAAAGTCAGGGGGCCGTGGGACCTTCCGGCTTCTTCTCACACAGAACATCGGCGATCGTACCGGTGGGCCCGGCGGCAAGCAACGATTCATCCTCCGAGGGCAACGAGGACATGCTGACGAAAAGGGGAGCGTCTTTTTGGGGTTCAGGATCGTTTGGCGAAAAACAAGGTCGACCTTCCGGTCGAGGACATTGAAGAAGAGATCGGCGTAGGCGACCACGACGGAGTGCTCATCTTAAGCACCATTGAAACCAAGGCTGCTGAGGTGTCATTCGTCATGAGCATCGCATTCAGGACGGGACGCACTGCATTGGATTTCTAGAGCTCTAAGGCCTTGTATACGATTTCCACGTCCCGTTGATGGGGGCAGTTTTCGCATTCTCGCTTAGCAGCACCGCGGCCCGATCCATCGGAACCAGTTTTCAGATGGCGTCGTCCGTCTTCTAGCCCGTCGCGCAGCCACAGTCTCGTTTCAAAGAATCCGAATGATTATTAAGGTCTCGGAAACCGAACGAGTTCGAAAAAGTGGCCAGAAAATGGCCAGCAGTCACATTTCAACCTCAAAAAAGGGAGCTTCTCTAGCTCCCTTAATTACTGACAATCAATATGGTGCGCGCGACAGGACTCGAACCTGAACATCCTTGCGAATACTAGAACCTGAATGGAACGAGGTTTCCGTAACCAATTGATGCTCAGTTTACCAAAATGCGTCATGGACACCATGGACCGGATATTCTCGGTTTATAAGTGCGATTAATGCACAAACTCTCCTTGTGCTCAGGACCCCCAAATTTCGAGTTAAGAATACCCCGGGAGGGTGGCTTCTCCATGTCCCGGCCAGCATCTCCGACACTGGCAAACTCCAGCGCAGATACCCCAGAAGCTGGCCGCCGCTTGGGCTCGATAAGCGGATCATTCGGCTTGTGGAATTCGAGCCCAATGAAGAACGGCTTGTCGTGGTGTTCTTTCAGGATGCGGACGGCGGCGGCGTTCAGGCCGTCCGCCTGATCTTCGTCACCACCCTCGGCTGCCCGCCATGTGCACTAGGAGATTTTTTCGTGGGTTAGATTCCGCCCTTTCCCCGTGCGCCCGAGTTGGGTGGCATCACGCATGCCGTCATAAAAATAATACCACAACAGCGGATCCTTGAAGAGCACGGCTTTGCCGTATTTGGGTTCCGAGTGGTGCAAGATCTTGCCGATTCCCTCAGTGAACCATCCATTCTGACGGAAGAGTTGGGGCAGGCTAACCACGTCAGGCTATACGAGACGATGCCGGTTTCATTCGGCCGTAGGCCCGAGAGGAAGGACAAGCGGCTCAGGTTGCAGACCGGATACCCGGCGTAGGCATTGTGGCACAAGACGCCCATCTTCGCCTGACGGTCGATGTTGGGAGAAATGACTTCATCGACTCCATCACATCCGAGTTCAGTCCGCAAATCATCAACCACAATGAACAGCACGTTTTTCGGTTTTGGCGATTGCCCACGAGCGATCAGCGTCAAGCAGACTGATGCGGCCAATGTGATCCATCAAAGCGCCTTCATGGGGGCAATGTTCGATCAGATGACGATTTCCGCCAAGGAGTGGCACCGCCGATTCGAATGTGCGCGCGAAGCCGCGATGATAATTTGGCAGCCTCGTCCGAACGAACTTTCACAAGATTCTCTTTCTCCAGCGGGTCGATGTTAAGATTGTAGAGCTCCAGTGGGCTGTAGGGATCGTTCTGCATCAATTTCCAACCGTCGTGGATGAGGGCCTCGTAGCTTTTTCCACCGAAGCCGATGCCACCCTCGCGGCGGACGAAGTAGAGGTCCCGCGGTTTGGTGAGCGTCGAGCCGTCAAGGACAGGAAGCAGGCTGACCGCATCCAGTTCAGTAGACGGAGTGACGCCGGCGATTTCGAGAAACGTGGGAAAGATATCGAAATTCAATCCTTGGTAATCGCTGTGAGTGCCCGGCTTGATATGTCCCGGCCAGCGGACCATGAACGGAACTCGCAAGCCGCCGTCGTAATGATCCTGTTTCCCCCCACGCCAGGGGTCGTTGTTCTGGGCATGGGGAAGCGAACCGCCATTGTCGGAGGTGAAAACGATGACGGTGTTATTTGCCAATCCCGCACCCTTGATCGCCGCTAGCAGCTTTCCGATGCGGTCATCAAGGTGTTCGACGAAAGCAACGTTCATGGCACGCTTTTCATCGAGCCCGGGGAGGCGTTTTCTCACCTTCTCCAGAAAATCGGCGGGCGGTTCGATCGGGAAATGCGGCGCGTTGTAGGCCAGATAGAGGAAGAAGGGCTTTTCGTCCGTGCTTCGTTCGCCAAGGTAGTCGCAGGCCCAGTCGGTGAAGATGTCAGTGGCATGGCCTTTCGGATCAATGGTTTCCGAATTGAGACGCATGTAGTTGATTCCCTCGCGCAGATGGGCGGTGTAGCTGTCCATCATATCACCGAGGAAACCGTGGAAGTGATCAAATCCGCGTTCGTTGGGGGTGTTGGGCGACTCGAGGCCGAGATGCCACTTGCCGATGATGGCGGTCTGATAGCCAGCTGTCCGAAGCTCGTCGGCGAGCGTGGGGACATCCGGCTTGAAATAGCCCCATGAATCATCCGGCGAGGTCCGGATCACCCCCGGGACGCCGACACGGTCCGCATAACGGCCGGTTAGAAGAGCAGCCCGCGAGGGGGAGCAAACCGTGCAGTTCGCCCGCATCGCGGTGAAGAGCATGCCTTCCGAGGCGAACCGGTCGAGGTTAGGCGTGCTGACATCGGAAGCGTGATAGGTGGACACATCTCCATAGCCCAGGTCGTCAGCGTAGATGATCAGAAAGTTCGGCTTCGTCGAAGCTGCCGCCACCGCATGAAAGGCAAGGCACACGACTGCAAGGGTTTTGAATGGATGGATCATTTCAGTTGTTTATTATTTCAACGAAGCTGGGTCGAGCATCAGGCTGGATGGTGGAGGATTGTGGATTCCGAGTTGATGGTTCGGCGTATTGCCCATTTCCAACTCCAGGTGGCCACCATGG
The DNA here is from genome assembly GCA_041172045.1 of Verrucomicrobiota bacterium. GTDB lineage: Bacteria > Verrucomicrobiota > Verrucomicrobiia > Verrucomicrobiales > Akkermansiaceae > Luteolibacter. The sequence continues at coordinate 3,382 of JBEDKU010000263.1, forward strand.
ATTAGATCCGTATGAAGGAACCACAACCGGTCGAGGTTCTCTCCGTTGAGTTTGACCGACTGGATGTATTTGTTCTCCCTTGAATTGTGAGTCGCGGTGAGGCGGAAGGTCTTGCCGTTGTCGAGCTTGATGGAGACCTCATCAAAGACAGGGCTGCCGAGAGTGTAAACCGGCACCCCGGGAGTGACTGGATAGAATCCCATCATGGTGAATACCACCCACGAGGTCATGCCACCGCCATCCTCGTCGCCGGGAATGCCGTGGAGGTTATCCGGGAAGAAGGTCTCCAGCAAGGTGCGCAGGATCTTCTGGGACTTCCATGGCGCGCCGACGTGGTTGTAGAGATAGGGTGTGCTGAAGCTCGGTTCGTTGGCCATGACGAACTGGCCGACCAGTGCGGTGGAATCGGGGAACTTGGCCCAGAACTCATATTTCGGGCGTGAGATCGGGGTGGTGAAGAGTTCGTCGAGCTTCTTTTCGGCGGCCTTGGGCCCGCCCATCAGACCGATGAGCCCCTTGAGGTCGTGCAGCACGTCCCAGTTGTAGGTGTAGGCATTGTTTTCAGCAAAGTAGGCGCGGCCACCCTGGCCACCGCTCCAATCGGGATCGAAGTCCTTGAGCCAATTGCCATCCTTGTCCTTGGGCCAGACGAAGCCTTTTTCGGCATTGTAAACGTTCTGGTAGAACTCCGCGCGGTTGAGGAAGAGTTTGGTATCGTCGGGTTTGTCGAGAGCTTTGGCGAGCTGGGCGATGCACCAGTCGTCGTAGGAGTTGCCGAGCGTAACCGCAACCGCTTGGCGGTTCTCGAACGGATCGACGAGCGACTCGGTTTCCTTTTCGCCCTCCGCGAGCGACGGGAAGTAGCCGTTTTTGTGATAGAAATCATCGAGTGCGCACTTGGGGCCGTTGCGCCACGGCAGCAAGGTGGCTTCGAGCGAGTTTTTCCGCAGGCCTTGGTAGGCTTTGGCGACGTCGAAATCGCGCACGCCCTTGCACCATGCGTCAGCAAACCATGCGGCCGCATGGTTGCCGTTCATGCAGGGGTTGTCGCCCCAGAGGATCGAGAACGAGGGCATCCAGCCGCTTTGTTCATCCATGCGGACGTAGGATTGGAGTTGGTCCGCCTCCATTTTGGGATTGAGGATCATGTGCAGCGGTTCGAGCGCGCGGAAGGTGTCCCAGATCCAGTTGTCCACATAGAAGGGCCGGTCGTCCTGATGAACCTGATGGTCGTAGGCGCTGTAATATTGTCCGTCTTCGGTGATGTTGACCATGCGCTCATAGGAGCGGTAGAGCGAGGTGTAGAAGACGCGTTTCTGTGCCTCGGTTCCCCCCTCAATGGCGACTTGTCCGAGCACCTGATTCCAGCGTGCCTTACCGGCGTTCTTCACGGTCTCGAAGTTCCACTGGGGGATTTCCTTGATGAGATTCTTCTTCGCCTGGTCCACGCTGATGAAGGAGAGGCCATAGCGAAACTCAACTTTTCCCGCATCTGCGGTGGCCTTGAGCCTCATCATTTC
>JBEDKU010000264.1:0-6142 GCA_041172045.1 Verrucomicrobiota bacterium
CCGTCGAATTTCACGCCGTCGGCGTGGTGGACTTCCACGCTCGCATCGTCGCGGAAGCGGTGTTTCAGGGCATCGGCGAGGCGGGCGTCGAACTCGATGAGGATCAATTTCCGGACTTTTCCGACCAGATGCTCGCTGAGCGATCCGGTGCCGGGGCCGACCTCCACCACCGCGTCGTCCGCCGTGATTTCGAGCTGCGAGACGATCCAGCGCGCCATGTTCGGGTCGATGAGGAAATTTTGGCCCAGCTGCTTGCTCGGCATCACCCCCGCGTGAATCAGCGCTTCTCGAATTTCCCGACCGGTCATGGCCGCCGTTCATGAGGCATCGCGATGCGGCGTGCAACTCAAACGCGCGATCGCCGCCGGCTTGAAAAAATCATCACTCCCGCAAGAAACCACAGCGCGGTGGGAGCCGGCTCGGGGATCAAGGTGACGCCGGCCAGAGCCGTGTTGATCGCGCCGCTGTAGCTCGCGACATCCGTGAGCAGGCTCAGATTGCCAAATGCGGCGGTATTTCCCGCTTGTCCGCTGAATCCCACCACCGCCGTGAAGATGCCCGAGAGATACCACTGGCCGCCGGAATAATAAAAGGCGCTGCCTCCGGAGTCGCCAAGGGAGCCTTGTGCCTCGTTGCTATTCAGCCATTGGCCGGCGCCGGGTTGGTCGAAGTCGGTCATGTAGCCGGTGGTGCTGTAAGGGCCGAGCGAGAAGGTGCCGGTGGTTCCTGTGACGGGCACGGTTTCAAGAGCATCGAGAAATTCCCCTTCGATCTGGTTGGTGCCCCAGCGTTTGAGGGTCGTGCCGGACCAGTTGTAGCCGGTTCCCACGGTGACGGACACGGCGTCCGAAGTGGAGCCGCTGAGCGTCGCGTTCTGCGTCCGGTTTTGTCCGTATCCGACCATGAGAAGTCCGGTGCCAGCCGTGGGAATCGACGTGGAAATATTCACCGCCGGAAGCGTCGGCACCGCGAGATCCAGCCGGTTGTAGCGGACGAGCCGCAAATCGCCGCCGGGGAGCAGCCCGAAGCCGTCACCTCCCTCCGGCTGGCGGTTGTAAACCAGTCCATCGATGGTGACGGTTGCTCCTTGAGTGAGGCTGCTGCTGACATGGCGCGCCGTCAGCAGCCAGACATCCTTGGTCGCTGCGTCGTAGCCCAGATAAATGCCGGAGGCGTCCGAGTAGCGGACCACGTTGTCATAGGCGGGGAAGGAAAGTCCATACTCGCTCTGAAATTGCGCTTCCGTCGTATTGTTCGCCGTGTTTCCGCCGCCGCTGGCTCCCGCCACGATCACGGCGGACGCCGGAAGAACCAAAATCGTGAAAATCAGGCCGGTGACTTGCAGATGGGTTTTCATAGAGAATGCAACAGCAGCCGATGGATAGGAATGAATCGAAGATGGGGCAAGAGGATTTCCCATCATTGACGGCATCGCCCGGATCGTCTCCCATCCGCCCATGTCCGAGCCGAAACTGAAGAAGCCCCTCTCATCCCACCGATGGGTCCTCAGCTACCTCATGCGGGAAAAGCGGATTTTCCTCCCCTCGCTCGCCGCGCTATTCTTCACCGCCATCCTCTCGCTGGCGTTTCCGTATTACCTGAAGGAGCTCATCGGAAATCCCACCGACGCCCTGCGCCAGGGTGTCGATCCCGCGCAAGTATTGGAAAAATCCAACCACGTCGTGCTCATGCTCATCAGCGTGCTCGCCGTGCAATCCATCATCGCCTTTTTCCGTGTCCAAGGCTTCATCCGCTCCGGCGAGGCCGCGCTCAACCACCTCCGCCGCGACATCTTCGCCCACCTGGTGAAGCTTCCCATTCGTTTCTATCAAGAACAACGCTCCGGTGCCCTCAGTAACCGCGTCTCCGCCGACCTCGGTATCGTCCGCGACACCTTGCTCAACGCCGTGCCGCAGGCCGTGCGCCACACCGTCATCCTCATCGGTGGGCTCGTTTTCATCTTCATCGCGTCGTGGAAGCTCTCGCTGATCATGCTCGGCAGCGTGCCGGTGGTCGTATTGGCCATTGCGTTTTTCGGCAGGAAAGTCCGCGGCTTTTCCCGCGACGCGCAGGACTCGCTGGCCGAGGCCGGCACCGTCATCGAGGAGACCACCCAGTCCATCGCCGACGTGAAAGCCTTCGGCAACGAGGACTTCGAGCAGCGCCGCTACGACCGCGCGCTGGAGGCGTTTTTCCAGGTCACCCTGCGTGGGGCCCGCCACCGCGCCGCGTTTCTCTCCTTCATCATTTTCGCCCTCTTCGGCACCATCGCCTTCGTCACTTGGTATGGCTCGCGCATGTATGCCAACGGCGAGATCGGCTGGACGAATTTCGCCGCCTTCATCCTCTTCTCCATCTTCGTCGGCGCGTCGTTAGGTTCCTTCCCGGAAATCATCTCCCAGTTCCAACAGACCGCCGGTGCCACCGACCGCCTCCGCGAAATCCTCGACACGCCCACCGAGCGCACCAGCGGCGAGATGGACGTCCTTCTGCAAGGCTCGCTTGGCTTCAAGCGCGTCAATTTCCACTACCCTTCGCGCCCTGACGTCCAGGTCCTTCACGATATCGATTTCCAGGTCGAACCCGGCCAGCGCATCGCCCTCGTCGGCCCCTCCGGCGCGGGGAAATCCACCATTTTCTCGCTCATCCTCGGCTTCCACCACCCCGAGTCCGGCCGCATCCTGTTCGACGACGTCAACGCCGCCGAGATCGGCCTGCCCTGCCTGCGCGCGCAGATGGCCATCGTCCCGCAGGAAGTGCTGCTCTTCGGTGGAACGATTTTGGAAAACATCGAATATGGAAATCCCGGTGCCAGCCGCGAGGACATCGCCCGCATCGCGGAAATGGCCAACGCCCACGAATTCATCAGCGCGCTGCCGGAAGGTTACGACACCATCGTCGGCCCGCGCGGCACCAAGCTGTCCGGCGGCCAGCGCCAGCGCATCGCCATCGCCCGCGCCATCCTCGCGAATCCGCGCATCCTGCTGCTGGACGAAGCCACCTCCGCGCTCGACTCCGAAAGCGAGCGCCAGGTCAATGAAGCCCTGGAGCGGCTCATGCACGGCCGGACCAGCCTCGTCATCGCCCACCGCCTGTCCACCGTGAGGCATGCGGACAACATCCTCGTCTTCAACCACGGCAGGATCGTGGAAAGTGGGACGCACGAGCAGCTCATTTCAAAAGGCGGGACCTACAAGCTGCTGGTGGAGACGCAGTTGGTGTGACCATTCCCCCTCAAAAACGGCGGGCGTCTTGATGCCGTCCGTCGGCGGCGACGAGTTTGGATAAGTAGGGTTTCTCCCCATGGATAAACCTAACGCGGCGGATCAATCTGCGGCGTGCCATGACCTGCCGGTAAAACCTGCCGGCGGAGAAACGGCACCAACCTCAAACCCTTGTTCGAAATGGACACCTCCGAAAAAAATCACGTCAATGAGTGGAACGACCTGGAATCCCCGCGGTATCGCCTATCTGGTGACCGTTGGCACACGGTGGTGCCGAAAGTCTCCGGGATGACGGGTGAAATTTCTCCGAACCCGGAGGAACCGGTATCAGACGGCGAGGAAGACTCGCCGGAGGCCGGGCGGGAGATTTCTGAATGATCGCGACAAAAGCCGACCGCTGTCCGGCCCGGCCGATAGGATTTCTCGAAATTCGATCTAAGATCGGCGCTTCCCAAGCGTTTCAGCAGCAGCATGTTCATTCCAAAAGTTCCCTTCTATTTGTTGGCGGCGTCCTCGCCCGTGTTAGCGCAGAATTTCCTCGATCCGCTGGTGGTGACGGCATCCAAGCTCGAACAGCAGGCGAGTGATGCTCCCTATTCTTCGGCGGTGATCGGTTCGGAGTTCATCTGGGACCAGACCCGCCGGACGCTGCCGGAAGCCTTGGCTTATACGCCGGGCGTGTTGGTGCAGAAGACGACCTACGGCCACGGCTCGCCGTTCATCCGGGGATTCACCGGGCGGCAGAATCTTCTGCTGGTGGACGGGGTGAGGTTGAACAACTCGACCTTCCGCGGTGGGCCGGTGCAGTATTGGAATACGGTGGATTCGCTTTCCATCGACCATTTGGAGTTGATCAAGAGCCAGGGCTCGGTGCTTTACGGATCCGACGCGGTCGGTGGCACGCTCAATTCCTTTACCAAGTCGTCGGACTTCCGGAACCGTCCGGCGGATCAGGTTTTCTATGGCGGCGGCGGTTCCTACGAATACCGGACGAACGGGCAGGGCAGCAGCATCGGGCGGATTGAATCGCAGACCGGGGTGGGTGGAAAATTCGGGGTTTGGCTGGGTCTTTCGGCGAAGGATTACGGGGATGTGGAGGATGACGAAATCGGCCGGATGGTCGGCACCGGCTATCCCGAGCAGGATCTGGATTTCCGCTTCGACTGGGCGGTTTCACCCGAATCGACGATCACTCTGGCCTACAATTATGTGAACCAGGACGCGATTTCCCGCTGGCATCGCACGGTGAACAATCCGGGTTGGGACGATGACGGCCACGTCACCACGCCGGGATTGTGGTCGAGTAACAATTTCGACCAGGAGCGCTCGATGACCTATCTGCGCTACGCCGGTGTAAATCCCGAGGTCGGCGCGGCAGTGCAACGGTGGAGCGCGACGCTCTCGTTCCAGAACTCCACGGACTCCGAGTCACAGAACCGGAATCCTGCGGACGACAGCATCCGCCAGTCGAACATCGACACCGATACCATCGGAGTGGATTTGTCACTGGAGTCGGCGATGGGACCGGGAACCCTGGTCTACGGCATGGATTACTATCACGACGGAGTGGATTCCTCCGGATCCAAGAACAATCTGGCCGGGACCAAATATGCGGAGAGCTTGCCGATCGCGGATGATTCCGACTACGATCTGCTGGGGATTTTCTCCCAGTATTTGTGGAAGCCGGTAGAGAAAGTGGAGATCACCGGTGGCGCGCGTTACACCTACGCCGAGGCGTCGCTCGGGCGGTTTTACGATTCAGGCGGCGTGGAGCAGCCGAGCGAGTCGCAGGAGTGGAATTCCGTGGTCGGTTCGTTGCGCGGCCTCTATCACCTGAACACCTGCTGGAGCGTGTATGGCGGGGTTTCGCAGGCGTTTCGCGCGCCGAACCTGGATGACCTGACCGGGAATCTGACTGCGAAATCGGGCTCCACGTCGCTGGGCTCGACCTCGGTGGATCCGGAGGAGTTCCTGACTTATGAAATCGGCACCCGGCAGTTGACAGAGACGACTTCGCTGGAGTTTGCCGTCTTCTATACGGATGCGAAAGACATCATTACCGGCGTGCCGCTGGTTTCCGGCGGCAAGGACACCATCAACACCAACGCCGGGGAAGGCTACGTCTACGGGGCTGAAGTGCAGGGCGCGTGGAGTTTTCATCCGCAGTGGACCTTGTCCGGATTTGCCGGTTGGCAGGACGGCCGCACCGAGACGCCGCTCTATCTGAACGGCCCGGTCGTGGACAAGTCGATGACGCGGCTGCTGCCACTCACCGGCTCGGTCGCGCTGCGCTGGACGGATGCGTCCGCGAAATATTGGGTGGAAGGACGTGTGTTCGGATCCACTCAAGAAGACCGGATCACGCTGGAAGACCAGGCGGCCGACAGCCAGCGGATTCCCACCGGCGGCACTCCCGGCTACGTCACCGCCTCCATCCGAGCCGGCTGGAATATCAACGAGCATCTCAACCTGCTGTGCGGCGTGGAAAACCTGACCGACGAGGTTTACCGCGTCCACGGCTCCGGCCAGAACGAAGCGGGGATCAACGGAATCTTCGGCCTGCGGCTGAACTGGTGATCTCAGAGATCCATGGCACCCGGAGCAGGCACCGACGGTTAAAAGCCGAAACAGCGTGCGGCGTTGTCATCGTTGAGTTTTGCGAGGACTTCAGGTGTCATCCCAAGCGCGGCGGCGAGGGCGTGGCCGATGGCGGGTAGATTCGCCGGATGGTTGTGATTTTCCTTCAGGGGATGGGTGATGATTTCCGCTGGCGGGAGCATGTCGGGTGCGTCGGATTCCAGCAGGATCCGGTCGGGCGGGAGCTGGCGGAAGACATCGGGCACGGCGGATTTCCGCGGGTGGAGGAAGTGCCCGGAGAAGGAAAAGAACGCACCCACAGGAATCAGCCGGCGGGCGGT
>JBEDKU010000265.1:0-7617 GCA_041172045.1 Verrucomicrobiota bacterium
GCCAGATAGAGCGGCAGCAGCACCGCGCCTAACCACGACACCGTCGAGAGCCAGTTGAACTGGATCAAACAACTCACCGTGCCCGCCAGAAATCCGATTCCAAAACCCTTCCACCCGGCGCGCCTTCCCGACACCGACCACAGCGCCCACAGCAAGGGAACCATCGCCACCCACACCAGCGCGGAAAATTGAAACGGCGGGAAAAGTCCGGCCACCATCAAGCCGCTGGCCACCGCCGCCGCGATCCGCATCCCTGCCAAGCCCTTCGTCATGTCGCGAGCATCGACGGAGTCCGGCGGCGGGTCCACTGCGAATCGCCGCGCTGCCGCCAAGTGACTGCGGTGAGGCAGGAGTCGGGATCCGTCAGTTTTCCCGACGACCTCCCCCGGAGGAACCCGTGATCTGGAGGCCCGGCCTGACGAGCGCTTGAGATGCTGGCTCAAACGGGATGTTTTCAGAGCAGCTCCCAGCGCCAGTCGAGGAAATCGAGGTCTTCTTGGGTGGGTTCCATGGCGGTTCAATTTTCGTCGGATTCCGCGCGGCGGGCGGTGGCGGTTTCCGGTTTGAGCGACTCGCCCATGGTTTCGAACCAATGCTGGATGAAGAATTTTTTCTCCTGGGTGAGCAGCACGCTGGACTTGCCGAGGATGGGACGGAGGGAGGTGGTCATTTGCAGGGTGACGAGCAGGAAGACGGCGCTCCAGATGACGAGCGGGCCTTTTTGGCTGCCGCCGGTGATGGTGACCACGGATTTCAAAAACCGCAGGGCGAAGGACACGGCGACGATCCACGAGCCGATGGCCAGCGCGCCCATGAAGCCGAGCGAATCAGTGGATTCCGCGAAGATCCAGACGGCGGGGGCGAAGCCTAGCAATAGCAACCCGGCGAGGGCCAGCGCCCCGGCGAGGCAGGCGGCGAGCTGGGAAATGGAGACCCGCGCGCCGGCGAGGGTGGCGAAGATATAGAGGCTGGGGAAACAGATCAGGCCGGAGAAGACCAGCCCGGCGGTGACCTTGGCGGGCGCGGCCCAGAGTTGTTCGTGCTTGGCGAAGCAGCCGAGCACGAGGCCGAAGAGCAGGAAAGAGACGATGGAGAGCAGCGCGAATTTTCCGGTCGCCTGATGGTTGGGATCTTCCAGCCGGGAGATGAGCGCGAGCGGGCGGCGGAGCAGCGCTTCGAACAGGGTTTTGAAATCGAGTTTCTCCGGCAGGGGAGCTTCGAGCGGTGGCGGTTGGGCGGCGGGATTGGCTTGTGGATTCATGGTTTCGGGGTGGTTTGGTGGTTTTTGCGGATGGCGTGGAGAATCGGAGTGAGTAGGAAAACGAGGATGAGGCAGAGCACGGGCAGGGCGAATCCGCCGCTGATCCGGTCGGTCGCCTTCCAGACGGTTTCGTAGAAATTTCCGTCGAACGGATCGGGCCGGAGGAACTGGACCTTGAGCCGCGGGGTGCCGAAAAACGGGCGCAGGATCCAGGAGAACTGCGCGCCGAGGAATCCATTTCCACCCAGCCAGGCGAGCAGCGTGGCGGTGGCCGCGGCGGCGGTGGGGGCTTTGACCGCGAGCAGGCGGTGGAGGTGGAGATTCGCGGTGATGCCGGCGAATCCGATGAGCGCGGTGTGGGCGACGAGGTAGGTGGCGTGGGCGTTTGCCGCACCGGGAGCCGTGGGCGGTGGGGCGTTCCAGGCGAGGAAAAACGTGACCGGTGCCAGCGAGCCGAGGATCAAGGCGGCAAGCGCGAAGGAGGAGAGCAGGGCGAGCAGCGATTGCCGGAAGCCGAGGCCGGTGCCGAGCAGCAGCCCGAGAAGCCCGTTGAGCAGGCCGTTGCAACCGAGGGTGAGCGCGACGAGCAGCGGCAATTTCACCGCCACATAGCCACCCATGAGCGGATCCCGCCAGAAGCCGACGGTGAACCCGTAAACCGCCAGCCCCGCGCAGGCGGTCAGCGCGACCGATGCGACCCGCCGCGGGGTGGGCACGTCCAGCCAGTCCGGGTCGGGCTGGATCAGTTGGCGGAGGTTCATGCGGCGGATCAAGCCATGGCTTTGCGAACCGGGGATGCGGAACCGGAGAAATTTCGGTGAATCCGCCGGGGCGAGATGGCGCTTGAATGTTCCGGCGCGCGGTCGTAGTTCGGGGGCCGCATGGATCCAATGCACCCTTATCAAACCCTGTCGTTGTTTACCGCCGGGCTGGTGCTGGCCGTTTGGCTGATCGGCATTCACGCGCTGATGCTGGCGAAACCGAAGGCCGCGCAGGATTTCCTGAAGAAATTCCCGCGCGACCCGTTGTCCGGACAGATCCTGTTGGGCATCGGCCTCGGTTGGTTCTGGCTGCTCATCGCGCCGACGGGCCTTGGCAAACTCAGCGCGCTGGCAATGGATCTCGGCGAGTTCAACAGCGCGAAGGGTCTGCTACAAATCCTGGTGCCGGTCTCGCTGGTGCTCGTCTGCATGAGCGTGCGGGATTTCCTCGCCGTCCGCGCGCTCGGATTGGTCGGGCTGATGGCGGCCGCGCCACTGCTGGGTGCCGCCTTTCTCAAGGACCCGCAATCCCGCCTGCTGGTGCCGATTTTCGCCTACGCCATGCTGACCGCCTCGCTGTTTTTCGTGGGCATGCCCTATCTCTTCCGCGACGCGGTGACGTGGGTGACGGGCAATCAAAAGCGCTGGACGATCTTCTCGCTCGCCGGCCTCGGCTACGGCGTCGCCACGCTGATCTGCGCGTTCGCCTTCTGGCGCGGCTATTGATTTCATCACGAAAAAGGCGCTCTCCCGTGGTGGGAGAGCGCCTTTTTCGCGTGGAGATGGGTCAGTAAACCGGCGCGCCGGATGTGTCACCGCCGGACGAGCCGCCACCCGCTCCCTTGTTCGCGGTTTTCTCCAATGTTTCGCCACCCATCCGCATGTCACGGCCGAGGCCGATCATCGTATTGCAGGAGCTGAACAGCACGGCGGAAGCGACGAGGGTGATAAGAAGGGTTAATTTCATTTGGCATTTTAGATACCGTAAATCGCCGATCCTGCAAGCCGATTTTGTAAACCTTTCTTAAATTTCAAATCGCGATGGCCGAGATCAATACCGCATCACCCGCGACAGGAAACGCTGGCAAATCGCGGACTTCGGAGCGCCGAACAACTCCGCCGGTGGTGAGATTTCCTCGATTCTTCCCATCGCGACGAAGGCGACCTGATCCGCCACGGCGCGGGCGAAGCCCATTTCATGCGTGCTGAGAATGATGTCCTGGCCGGCTTCCGCGAGTTCCTGGATGAGCTCCAGCACCTCCGCCGTCATCTCCGGATCGAGCGCGGATGTCGGCTCGTCGAGGAACAGGACTTCCGGTTGCCGCGCGACGGCGCGGGCGATGCCGACGCGTTGCTGCTGGCCGCCGGAAAGCTGCGCGGGCAGTTTGTCCGCATGGTCGAGCAGGCTGAAGCGGGCGAGCGCCTGTTCCGCCATCGTGTGGGCCTCGGCCGGCGTGTGGCCGTGGACTTTTTCCAGCGGCAGCGAGATGTTCCGGCGGGCGGTGAGGTGGGGGAAGAGGTTGAACTGTTGGAAGAGGAAGCCGTTTTTCCGGCGATACGCCTGGAGCGCGGCCGCGTCTGACAGGAGGCGGTGGCCGTTGATGGCGATGGTGCCGGCATCGGGGATTTCCAAGCCGCCGAGCATCCGCAGCAGCGTGCTTTTCCCACCGCCGGACGGGCCGATGAGCACGAGCACGCGCGACGACTCCACGGACAGCGAAAGCCCGTCCGCCGCGCGGGTGGCGCCGTAACATTTCGTCAGGCCGGTGACTTCAAGTTTCATGGCGGAAGCGTTTTTCCAACCAGTGCGACAGCCACGCGACCGGCAGGGTAAGAATGAGATAACCGAGCGCCAGCGGCACGTAGCCTTCTAACCCGGCGTAGGAACGGGAGATGAAATTCTTGGTGTTGTAGAAATATTCCGCCACGCCGATCACGTTGAGCAGCGACGAGTCCTTGATCAGCGAGACGAACAAGCCCGCCATCGCCGGCAGCACCCGCCGCAGCGCCTGCGGGAAAATCACGTAGCGGTAAACCTGGAACCGGCTGAAGCCCACCGCCCGCGCGGATTCCCACTGCGTCCGTGGAATGCTCTCCACACCGCCACGCAGGATTTCGCCGAGGTAGGCGCCCTCGAAAACGGAGAGCAGCAGGATGCCGATGATCAGCTTGTCGTCGAATCCCCGCTCGCCGAGCGGCCGTGAGATGAGCGGCGCGAAAATCACGAAGTAACCGAATAACAGATGCACCAGCAGCGGCGTGTCGCGCACGAACTCCAGGAACGCCCGGCACGTCCAGCGCACCACCACCAGCGGCGAGCGCTGGCCGAGCATGAACAACAGCCCGAAAAAAATACTCCCGAGCAGCGCCGCGAAGGAAATTTGCAAGGTCATCAACCACCCGCGCCACAGCGTTTCACGGTATTCCCACGCCTTCGACCAATCCGTCTGCGTGCCCAAGACCGCGAAGACCGTGGTGCACAGCCAGCCGAACAGCACCACCAGCGCGAGGGCGACGAGGATATTGGCGAGCAACGGGCGGCGCATCATCTAGCGGAGGATGAACGGGACACCGGCGGCTTCGAGGAATTTTTTCTCCTTCTGCAAATAACGCTCGCCGAGTTTTCCGAAGCCGTCCTGCTTGCGAAACTCATCGAGAAAGGCGTTCACTTGGCCGAGCAACGCGTCGTTCCCCTTGGCGATGCCGATGGCCCAGGATTCCTCGACAAAGGGCTTCAACAACCCACGGGTGGTCTCCTTGTTTTCCTGGGAGTATTGATAGATGCTGAGCTGGTCGTAGATGAACGCGTCCGCCCGGCCCTGCGCGACCTCCAGCACGCAGGCCGTCTGGTCCTCGAAGACCACGCGCTTCGCATCGGGTAGATTTTTGATCGCCCATGTCTCACCGGTCGTCGCCGTCTTGGCGGTGACCGAGCGGCCTGGCTTTTTCAGATCCTCGATCGACTGGATGTCCGAATCCTTGCGCACCAGCAGCGCGAGGCCGGTGAAGGCGTAGGGATTGGAAAACTCGATCGACTGGCGGCGCTCGTCGGTGGCGGTCATCGAGGAGAGGATCAGATCGACGTTGCCGGTCTTGAGCGCGGGGATCAGGCCGGAGAATTCCATCGGTACGATCTTGAGCGGGCGGCCGAGACTCGTGGCGAGCGCTTCGGCGAGCCGGACGCCCACGCCATCGGGATTGCCCGCCTTGTCCTGCATTTCGAAAGGCGGATAGCTCAAATCCATGCCCACCCGCAGCACAGCGCCATTTCCCGCGGTGCTGGATTTCTCACTGCATCCGGAGGTGGCGAGAACACACGCGGTGAGCATCAAGAATCGGCGGCGACTTAACATGCCCGGATGCTAGCGCGAAACGCGCCGGGCGGAAGTGCCGAGTTTGGGGCACGCCCCTTTTGAAATTTGACTGAAACGGATTCCGGGTCTTTGCTCCGGATCATGAGACTTTTCAACTCCCTCGCTCTCGCCGCCTCCCTCGCCAGCTGCGCCCACGCGGCGCTGGTGGAAAAAGCGGTCACCTATCAACAGGATGGCGCGACCCTCGAAGGCTTCCACGTTTACGATGACGCCGTCACCGGCAAGCGTCCCGCCGTACTCGTTGTCCACCAGTGGACCGGACTGTCCGACTCCGAAAAACGTCGCAGCCGCATGCTCGCGGAAATGGGCTATAATGTCTTCGCCGCCGACATTTACGGAAAAGGCGTCCGCCCGCAGCCGCCGGAAGCCGGTAAGGAAGCGGGGAAATACAAGGGCGACAGGGCGCTCTATCGGGCACGACTGACGGCGGCGCTGGATCTGCTCAAGGCGGACGAGCGCACCGACGTGAAAAAGGTCGCGGCCATCGGTTACTGCTTCGGCGGGACCGGCGTGCTGGAGCTCGCGAGGGCTGGCACGGAGATCGCAGGCGTGGTTTCTTTCCACGGCGGGCTGGACGCCGCACCCGGCATGACCGCCGAGGCCGGGAAAATCCCCGCCAAAATCCTCACGCTCCACGGCGCGGTGGATCCCTATGTGCCCGCCGAGCAAGTCGCTGCCTTTGAAAAGGAAATGACCGACGCCAAAGCCGACTGGCAGCTCGTGTCTTACAGCGGCGCCGTGCACAGCTTCACCCACCAGGAGGCGGGTGACGATCCGGCCAAGGGCGCGGCTTACAACGAAGCGGCGGACCGGCGTTCATGGGTGGCGATGCAGTCGTTTTTCGCGGAGCTTTTCAAATAAGCGGATCGTCCCCATGGTTCCAGCGATGAGCGCTGAGTTCGACTGGCTGGAATTTCAAACCGCTTTCCACGAGGCGGCCGGGGCGGCGGGATTCGCGCCCACCCGGCTTGCGGAGCTGGACGAAGGGCCGTTGACCGCCTGGGAAAGACCGGGCGCGGGGCCACGTGTCTATCTCTCCGCGGGCATCCATGGCGATGAGCCGGCCGGCCCGCTTGCTTTGTTAGCGTTGCTGCGCGATGGATTTTTCACCCCTTCCGTCCACTGGCTGCTGTGCCCCGCGCTCAATCCCTCCGGCCTCGCCGCGTTCACGCGGGAAAACGCCGGCGGCATCGATCTGAACCGCGACTATTGGCTGCGCGACACCGCGGAGGTCGTGGCTCACGCGCTCTGGCTCGATGCGCAAACCGCGCCGGACCTGTTCATCTCGCTGCATGAGGATTGGGAGACGGCGGGGTTTTATTTTTACGAAATCAACCTGCACGACGACCGGCCGGACCGCGCGCGTCACATCCTTCAATCGGTTAGCCCATGGTTCCCGCCGGAGCCGGGGCCGGAAATCGACGGGCACCTGTCCCGCGAACCCGGCTGGATCTATCACGCCGCCGAGCCGGATCTGCCGGAGGGCTGGCCGGAGGCGATTTATCTGGCGAAGATGGGTTGTCCCCTGTCGTTCACTTTCGAGACGCCAAGTCACGCCCCGCTCGGGCGAAGGGTCGCCGCCCACGTGGCGGCGGTGAAGGCGGCCTGTGCCGGATTCACCACTTCCGCTTACGGGAATACCACTTCCTGACCAGCGGCCGGGCCGTGGCCGAACTTGTCGCCGATATCCTTGCTGGTCACGAAGAGCATCAGGGAAATCAGCGCAAGCGCGCAGGCGGTCTGGAGGATTTCCAACGGCTTGGCTTTGACCGGACGACCGAAGATTTTCTCCAAAATGGCGAGCGTGATGTGGCCGCCGTCGAGGACCGGGAAGGGCATCATATTGAGCACGGCGAGGTTCACGTTGAAGAGCACCATGAAGGCCAGAATGCGCCGCCAGCCGTCGTCCATTTGCAGGAGTTGATACTGGAGGGTCGCGATGCCGACCGGACCGCTGAGGTGGCCGACGCCGATGCTCGAGTCCGAGGCCACCACGCTGGTGATCGTGGTCCACATCATCCGCAGGCTGTCGCCAACCTGTTGGAACGGACCGGGATGGACAATGCCCTGGTTCTGATAGGGCGCGCCGTAGAAGCCGAGCCCGAGCATCGGGCCCTTGCCCGCGGGTGACAGCGGGACGACGGGAGTGGCGGTGCGCTTGAGGATTTCCGCGCCGCGCTTGATTTCAATTTCGATGGGGTTCGCGCCGGTTTCCTTGACG